>JASHTO010000687.1 GCA_030040515.1 Terriglobia bacterium | reverse complement strand
AAATCGGGCCACATACACGGAGTGAAATACAATTCTGCGTAAGCGATTTCCCAGAGCGGACAATTGCTTAGGCGCTGCTCGCCCCCCGTTCTGATGAGCAGGTCAATGTCCGGCACGGGTTCACCGTCGAACTGCGTTTGTGCCAGAATGCGCCCAAAGGTCTCATACGAGCCCTCAGGATGGAATCGGTGTGCGGCGCGAAGAATTGCATCCCGGCCGGAGTAATCAATCGCCAGCCGAAGGCGCATTTGCCCTCCCCCATCGCTTGCGCCCTCAATCATGCCGATCGCCTCTCGCAGGGAAGCCGGCAGCCGGTCACGCCTGCCAATGACCGTCACGCACACACCCCGCAGTACGAAATACGGAACGTCTTCCCGAAGGAAATCGACAAAGATGCGCATCAGTTCGGCGACTTCGCCTTCCGGTCTGCCCCAATTCTCGGTTGAGAACGTGAACAGCGTCAGGACACGAACACCCGTTGCTAGGGCAGCTTCCACTGCGCGGCAGACAGCAGCACGGCCTGCGCGGTGACCTTCCGCGCGAGGCAGTCCGCGAGCTTCCGCCCAGCGTCCGCTGCCGTCCATAATGATCGCCACATGAAGGTTCGGAGTCGGTGAATTCACCGCTCGCGTTCCGTTTTCCTTCGGCATGATGCGCCCCCTCCATACTGCCCGCCGACTTTTCTGTCACCGTTGGTGCGTCACATTGTTGTAATGTACTTTGCTCGACAAAGTGACTCGGCAAAAAAATTTTGCCGCCGCGGCCTAGTGTGAGCGCATGGATTGAATCAGCGTTTCCATCTGCTCCAGGTAAATCTCGAGCGCACGCCGTCCTGCGGTGCTCAGGCGAAATACCGTCTTCGGCATTCGGCCTTCAAAGTATTTCTCGCACACAATGTATTTCGCTTCCTCAAGCTTGCGCGCGTGAACGCTCAGGTTGCCATCCGTGGTGGCAAGCAGTTTCTTTAAATCATTAAAGCTGAGAGATTCATTGGCAGCCAGCGCGCTGACGATTCCCAGGCGCATGCGCTCATGGATTAGCCGATCGAGCTCCGCTGCGGCGGGGCGCGCACGCTGCCCAGCACGTTCCGCTCTGCCGGTTTCGAGCATGCGATGTGCGCGAATTGGGTTTGTCCTACCCACCGTACCTCCTCGCAATGATTAATCCGAAAAGAATATGGAGCCCCCCAAATCCCGCCGCCATCACCGCGTTTCCCCAAGCGGGAGGGCAAAATACCGCTGCAACGCCCGCCACCATGAAACACAGGCCCATCACGGGCACGACCGGCACTGAAAAAGCACCGGCGGAAATCACCCCTACACCATAAAGGAGCAGCCAGACACCGGGCAGCAGGCGGGTGAGTCCGGCATCGAAAAGTGCCAAGGAGAGGATGCCGCCGGCGAGCAAGGGAGGAAACAGGCTGAGCATGAACTTCCGGCCGGGCAGAGTGAATACCGGCGTCCCTTTGCGCCGCGCTTTCCAAAAAACCGTCAAGGCCCCCAGGACGAATGCGCTCAGGGCTGCAAGCAGCCACGTGATGATCCAAGCTCGAGCGTTCGAGGGACGCGGGCCGAGCGTCGCGGCCGCTACCGCCGTGAGACCCATCGCCACACCGCCCCATCCGGGAACAGCCGTGAACGAAGCCGCGTTTTCCATGGTCTGGCGGATGAAGCGAAGGTCCTCAATGGCGTGGACGTGCAACGAGGTGGGGCGAAGGCGTCGAGATCGGGCTGGACCGGCACAGGACATGGCAGATATATACTCGAACTCAAAACTATTGTCAAGTACTTTGTATAACAAAGTAAACTTACCCTGATTTTTCCAAACACCGCTTATTTCATTCCCAATTTCTGGCCAGCGGCAAGGAGCCGAATGGCTTCTTGGAGTCGCCGGACCTTGGTAGCGTGTTGTTTCGCGGAATCGATCCAACCGATGTACAGCCTTCGGTAGGATGGCGCAAGATTGTCAAAAAATCTCTTTGCCACGGGGTTTTTAGTGAGCGCTTCCTCGACGTAAGACGGAAGCTTTGAGATCGAGAGCCGGGGCGCGTCGCCACTGCGGTTGGTGGGCGGCCGGTCCAACCCCGCGGGCATCAATCGTCCGCTGGCCTTCAACGCCGCAAAGCGCTGGCGATTGGTCGTGGACCACTTGCTATCAGGCTTGCGCGGAGTGAATTTGCGGGCATAGCGTGCGTCGTCAATCCGGCGAACCAGGCTATCGATCCATCCGAAGCAGAGTGCCCCATCGACAGCATCCAAGTAATCGATGGATTCCACCCCGGTGTGCTGCTTATGGAAAATAAGCCACACCTCCGATTCCGATTCGTGATGATCGGCAAGCCACTTCCGCCAGCGCTCAGGTGTTCGCGCATCCACCGTCCTCAGAGTTTTCGTTGGCGCCATGATATACCCCTCCTTCAATTTACCTTCAGCCTCTTGAGGGAATGACATCGCGAAGTGTAAATTGGCTTATCCCTGCGCGGCGCGAAGTGCTTCAATGCGCGCGTGGGCAAGGATTTTGACAGGATCGCCGCTGGGGTGGAATTCCATGGCAATGTATCGATTGTAGTTAAGCTCGCCGAGTTTTTTGTATATATTAACGTAGTCGATTTCCCCGGTACCAGGCTGGTGACGGCCGGGAACATCGGCGATGTGGATCAATCCGACCTTCTCGACGTTTTTCTGGAGGTGCGTAATCAAATTGCCGCCCGAAATCTGCGCGTGGTAAAAGTCATACAAGAATCTGACCTGGGGATGATCCACTTCTTCAATAACCTTGAAGGCCTCCGGCACGGACCAGAGATAATAATGCGGATTTTCCTCAAGGTCGATGTTTTCGAGCAGCAGGGTAATGCTCTTCCCTTCCACCAACTCGGCCGCTCTCTTTAATCCCTCCACGCAACTGTCGTGCTGCGCCTGCGGCGAAAGCCCCGGCACAACATTGCCCGACATCACGATCAACGATGGGCACTCGATCTTCTCCATAACGTGAAGCTGGTCTCTGACGTCATCCAGGAAAGCCTCACGAACGCTCGGGTCACCTACGCCATGCTGCAGCCCCGCGCAGGTATCAAATACGATCCCCAACTCCGCGCGTTTCTTGTTGTACTGGCGAAATTCGTCGTCGGTCCACTTTGACGTTTCGCCGACGAGTTGCACAGCGTGATAACCGGCCTCGGCGACTTTTTCCAAGCGCTCTTCGAAGGGCAGCTTATTGAACACCGTCCAGAGCATGATTGAGATTTTGAAGGGAGTTTCCGCAAGGCTCTGGTCCGGAGCGTGGGAAGGAGTTGTGTCTGAAAACCCTCGTCGCACGCCCAGAGCAGGCTTAACCGAGGTTGCGGCCGCACCCAGAGTCGCTCCGGCAAGAGCTTTGGAAAAGGTCCTTCGATCCATGGAGAAAGCCTCCTTTGCTGAACACAACGCCTCTACTGCGGCCGGGTCAGCGGCTTGCAACGCCTCTTGTTGGCGTCGTAAGCTTACAAAACCGCACTGCTCGTGACAACTGCATTGTCGTCCCTGCTCCCGGCCACTGCAAGACCGCTTCACCATCGGAACCAATTTCAGATCAAGTTAGGATTAGCGTTGGTACGAAAGTTGGTGCGAGGGAGTTGAGATATCCCGCAAAGTGGGTTACCGTATCTCTTCATTGAAATCCACCTCTTGAGAGGCGGAAAAGCGATTTGACTACTGTGCCTCGACCCATCGTCCAAATTTCTCTCGACCTGACCACCATCGAAGAAGCTCTGGACCACGCGCAAAAAGCGGTGCGCGCCGGTGTAGACTGGCTGGAAGCGGGCACGCCACTCATTTTGGGCGAAGGTCTACACGCTGTGAAAGCGCTTCGGCGCGAGTTTCCGGATTACCCGGTCGTGGCGGACCTGAAAACCATGGATGGTGGGTATCTGGAAGCGGAGATGATGGCCAAAGCGGGAGCGACACATGTCGTGGTGATGGCGCGGGCGCATCCGGCCACCATCAAGGCGGTGGTCCAGGCGGGGCGCGATTACGGCGTGAAGGTCATGGGCGACGACCTGGGTTGCGAGGACAAGCCCGCGGCGTCACGCATGATGCAGGATCTAGGTGTCGATTACATCGTGCACCATGTGGGCTACGACGAGCGCCGCGATCCGCAGGTCATCGCCGCGCACGGTGGCGTTCCACCCAATCCGCTCGACGAATTGGTGGCGGTCGTCAAAGCCGTCACCATTCCCGTGCAGGCGGTCGGAGGTCTCTCCGTCGAGCAGGTGATGCAGCTGCCCAAATTCGGAGTTCGTCATCTGGTGCTGGGCGCGCCGCTCACCGTTGATGCCAACTCTTTCAAAACGCCCGCACATGATCTGGAAGGGTTGCTTCGGGAGATCATCGCTAAATTGCGCACCACCTAGAATCGACAGCGGGACTCCGGCAGATTCGTGGGTTTTAATCTTTGGAGCGTCGAGGCTGTTCAGAAGGGTTAACCATGTCCACTCAATCGATGGCGGCGATCGTCCATTACGCCCTGGAAAAATATGCTGTGGAGCTGCGCGAGGTGCCGCGGCCGGGAGATCCCGACGACGACGAAGTTCTACTGGCCACCTGCGCGGTAGGCGTCTGCGGAAGCGAGATTCACCAGTTTCATAATACCCAGAGCTGGCCCGTGAACATTCCCGTGATTCTGGGGCATGAGTTCACCGGCGTGGTGAGCGCGGTGGGGAAGAGAGTGAAGGCCTTTCACGAGGGCGACCGTGTGGTTTCAGAAACCGCGGCCTATATCTGCGGCGAGTGCGCGTATTGCCGTTCGGGAAAGTACAACCTTTGCCCGCGGCGGCGCGGTTTCGGCCATGCCATGAACGGCGCCATGGCAGATTACGTGCGCGTCCCGGCGCGTTGCCTACACCGGCTTCCCGGCTCGGTCCCTTTTGAAAAGGCCGCGCTCACTGAACCGTGCTGCGTGGCGTACAATGCCACGTGCGTTCACACGGCGATTCATCCCGGCGATTCGGTCCTGGTTCTCGGGCCAGGCCCCATCGGTCTGCTCTGCATGGAGCTCGCCAAGATTGCGGGCGCAAGCTGGGTGGGAGTGGCAGGGCTCAAGCAGGACGCCCTCCGCATGAAAGTGGCGCAGTCTCTGGGCGTGGATCGGATTATTACGGATGGAGAGGATGCCATCCTTGAAGCGATGAGGGCCGTGGGAGATGGCTTGGGAGTGGACGTAGTCATTGACGCTGCGGGCGCTTCCGCCGCGCTGCGCACGGCGATGGCCGTGGTGCGGCCGGGCGGGCAAATTACCAAAGTCGGCTGGGGACCGCAACCACTGAACTTTTCCCTCGACCCGCTGGTGCAAAAAGCAATCCGCTTGCAGGGTAGTTTCAGCCACAACTATCCCATGTGGGAAAGAGTGCTGGCGCT
>JASHTO010000686.1 GCA_030040515.1 Terriglobia bacterium | reverse complement strand
GTTGGAGTGACTCATCGTGGCCCTCCTTCTCTCGCCTCCCAGACGCCTACGCGATTTCTCGTTGGAGAGGTTAACCCATCGGGCCCGGATATTCTATATCCAGGCCGTGGGAAAAGGCTCCGCGAGATTATTGCCCTCGCTAGAACCAGGACATATAATCCCGTGCGTGGGGTCCACATTTTCTCATGAATGAAACTCCCATCGTTGACACGCACGTCCATTTTGGGGACCCGGCACGCCTCGACTACCCGTGGCTTTCCTCGGCAAGGCCCCCGGTAAAGCAACTGGTGCGCCCGTTTCTCCCCAGTAACTACCGGAAGGATTTTCACTCTGCGCCGATTGAGAAGATGGTGTTCGTTGAGTGCAACGTCCGCGCGGATCAGTGCGAGCAGGAAGCCGAATGGATTGCCAGCCTGGTTCAAGATGAGCCGCGCCTGGCTGCGATCGTGGCGTTTGCCGACTTGACGGTCGCAAACGAACGGCAACGGACCAGCCTGATTGAGAGCTTGCTGGCGCGGCCCATGGTCCGCGGCCTTCGCCACAACATTCAGGGTCAGCCGAAGGGCTTTTGCCTGCAGCCGGCTTTCGTTGCCGGTGTGCAGACCGTTCATAAGCTCGGAGCGCATTTCGAGCTCTGTGTTACGCACGACCAGCTTGACGATGTAATCGAATTGCTTCGCAAGGCTCCGGCCGGCCGCTTCATGATCAACCATTGCGCCAAGCCTTCCATCCGGACCGACACCATGGAGCCCTGGAGAACTCAAATCGCCGAGATCGCGCGCTTTGAAAACGTCTGGTGCAAAATCTCAGGACTGTTTACGGAAGCGGACCTGACCCGCCAGGACTCGGATGTCGTGCGTCCGTTCGCCGAGCACGTCGCCGCCTGCTTCGGCACCGGCCGCATCGTGTATGGCAGCGACTGGCCGGTCTGCACACTGGCGGCTGAGGGCATTCGCTGGGTTGAAACCGTACAGAAATTAACGGCGGATTGGCCGCTGAGCGACCGAAAGCGTTTTTACAGAGATAACGCCCTGGAGTTTTACCGCATCAGCTTATGACCACTGGTCCTTTTGCATTGAATTACAAGCCCGCACTGCCTGCCAAAAGCGATTATGGTATTGCTGTCGTCGGGTGCGGGAGCATCACCACCAACGCCCACTTACCCATCTACCGCAGGCACGGTCTGAATATCATCGGCTGCTTTGACTCGAGGCCCGCGCAGGCTGAGACATTTGCCCGGCAGTTCAGCATTTCGAAAATTTACTCTGCGCTCGACGAACTGCTCGCCGATAAGAAAGTCGATATCGTGGACATCGCTGTTCCCGCAACGGAGCAGCTTGCGATTGTGCAGCGCGCGGCTGCCGCGGGAAAGCACATGCTTTGTCAGAAACCTTTGTCGGAGACTTTTGCGGATGCCAGGAAGTGTGTCAAGGCGGCGAGGGAGGGCAAGGTGACGCTTGCCGTCAACCAGCAGTTTCGCTGGTCGCCGGCGATCGCGGCGACGAAAGACCTGCTCAGGCGCAGCCTGCTCGGCGAACCCACGCTGGGAACGATTCAGGTGAACGCGCTCACGCCCTGGCACAAATGGGAGTGGATTCGCATCAAGAAGACCATCGACGTTCTCTACACCAGCATTCACTTCCTCGATGCGATGCGGCACCTTTTCGGCGAGCCCTTGCGAATCTTCGTCAGCGGCACGCCGCCCCCGGACGGCAGTTGCGCCGGCGAGACGCGCACCATCGAAGTGCTCGAATACGCGACCACTCTTCGGGCCTACGTGCATGACGAGCATCACAACATCGGCGGGCGGGACGATTGGTACGGATTCTATCGAGTCGAGGGAACGGAAGGCATTGTCAAGGGATCGCTCGGAGGCCTCTTCGGATTTCCCACCGGCGTTCCCGACAAGATCAGCTACCTCAGCCGTAAGCTGCATCCTGATACTTGGATCGTGCCGACGCTTGAAGGCGGCTGGTTTCCCGAAGCGTTTCTTGGGCCGATGGCGTCGTTGATGGAGTCACTCCAGACGGGCAAGCCACCCGTGACGAGCGGCGAGGATAATCTGCGCACGCTGCAACTGGTGTTCGCAGCGTACAAAAGCATGGAGGAAAAGAGAGCGGTCTCACCGGAAGAAATTCAGTGAGGCCTCTCACGCGCAAGACATGAGCGACGACCCTTCCATGAAGCCCATGTTTCGGCTCGACCACAAGGTTGCGCTGGTAACCGGCGCGGCGCGCGGGATTGGCGCTGCGACCGCCCGAACTTTGGCTCGCCAGGGTGCCCGGATTGCCGCCGCAGACATCGACTTCGAAGGTGCAAAGGCCTTGGTTCGGGAAATTGGAAATCGGGCGCAGGCATTTGCCGCCAATCTGGCCAAAGTGGAGGAGTGCAGGGCATTGGTAGCGGCCGTGGCAGAGCGATTCGGCCGCATCGACATTCTCGTGAACAACGCCGGAATCTGTCCCACCCAGCCCTTTGGAACGGCCACCGAGGCCGATTGGGACACCCTGATGAACGTCAACGCGCGGAGCCAGTATTTCCTGATGCAGACTGTCTGCCCGGTAATGAAGAAGCAAGGGGGAGGGCGGATCATCAATCTCTCGTCGGCGGCGGGCCGGGTCGGTTCCGTCCTGAACGCCAGCATTTATAGCGGAACCAAGGCGGCGATCCTGATGATCAGCAAGTCCATCGCGCGCGAGGTGGCTGGGGATGGAATCCTGGTGAACTGCGTGGCGCCCGGCCCGATCAAGACGGATATCCAGCGCAACCTGCCCGCAGACCGGCTGAAGGCAGCCTGCGATCAAATTCCGCTCAAGCGCTTCGGCGAACCGGAAGAAGTGGCTGCCGTGATCGCGTTTCTGGCAAGCGATGAGTCGAGCTTCTGCACGGGCGCCACCTTCGATGTGAATGGCGGTTGGTTTATGCTTTGAGCGTGCTCTGGCAATTCGGTTACTGGTGCAGTTTTCTGAGGTAATCGTAGCTGATCGTGATGCTCTCGAACACCGGACGATCGAAGAAATCCTGCTCGACGTAGTAGTGCTGCACTCCGCCGGAACGAGCCGCCGCAAAAATCGACTTCCAATCGATCACTCCGCTCCCGACTTCGGTGAAGGGGCCCGGGCCGGAATCGGGGACGGTGGTGGGGGCATAGCCCGGCTTCCGGTCTTTGATGTGGAGTAGAGGCGTTCGACCCGGATACATATGGAAATATTCCACGGGATCCTTCCCCGCGCGAGCAAGCCAATAGCAATCAATCTCTAACTGCACGGATCGGGAATCGGTGTGCTGAAGAAGCCAATCGTAGGGAATAACGCCCTGGTGCTCGCGGAACTCGACGTTCAGGTTGTGGTAAGCGAACTGAAGCCCCGCCTGGTTGCATTGTTCGCCCACGGCATTCATCAAGTCAGCGAGGCGTTTGTAGTCATCAAGCGGGTTGGTGTTGGAAACGCCGCCGATGCTGCCGCCCAGGTAGTGGACGCCCAGCTCCACAGCATCATTAATGAGAGCTGCCCAGCGCGACTTGAGTTCAGGCGCCTTGTATTCAGGCCTGAGAACATAGGGAAGCATGTGGCTGCTCGGCGCCACGAGTCCCGCCGAATTCAGGATGCGACGAACCTCGGAAACCTTGCGCCCATAGAAGTCAAAGACCTCGACTTGCTTGTAGCCGATGACGGCCACTTTTGCCAACGTGCCTGGGAAATCCTGCGCGCATTCGTTGCGCACCGTGAATAACTCCAGGCCAATGGGAATTCCTAGCGGGTCAGCATTGAGAAGCCGCGAGTTTTGCTCTGCTAATGCGGTGAATCCAAGCATTGCTCCTCGCAAAAATTGCCGTCGATCGATGGATGTGGAGCCCAACATTCGAGGGTTCAGCGCCCTCCTCCTGGCGATCCCGGCACGCGCAGGTTCCAGGAAACCGGCTTTTCTTCAACCCACCCTGCAGTCCGGT
>JASHTO010000685.1 GCA_030040515.1 Terriglobia bacterium | reverse complement strand
GAGCGGCATAAATGATTGTGAATTCGGCTGTAGCGGCGGTCTCCGACCGCCGTCGTCGATCAGAGATCGACGCTACAATTTATGTCGTTCTGTATATGTTCGCGCGAGGAATAAATTAAAGCCATGGACGCAGGCAACAGGGACGGACTGCACAAACTTGTGGATGCCCTGCCGGATGAGGCGTTGGCATCTGTTGAGCGGACCTTGTTGAAACTTCAGACGTGGCCTGCGGTTCCACGGCAAACCGATGAGCTCAGCAAGCGGCTGGACGTAATCATCGCCGAGCGGGAAGCCGCAAGTACAGCATTTGATTCGGGAAATTCCCGAAGTACACTTGGCCGCATTAGTGGATGGGTAGGCGGCGCGGGCTCAGACGCCGAAGAGCACAGCCGCGCGCACGCGAGCGGAATGATTCGCGGCGCCAAGTTTGATATCGAACTTCACCTGATATTCGGGCAGGGAGTTCAGATTGACCGTGACATCCATATTTCGCCTGACAAGCGCAAACTCCTTTACACGATAGTCATCAAGGGTCCGGACGGGATGGAAGCGCGGCGTGAAATGGAATTCGAGATGACGGACGATCCGCCTGCGAACGCAAACACGCAGTGATTTTGCCGGAAGTTTTCATGGCTGACCGGGACACCCTTCACAAACTCGTCGATGGCCTGCCTGTCGGCGCGTTTGAAGCCGCTGAGGGGATTTTGCGTTTTGCCCAGACCGGAAAGATGCCGTTTCGCCAAAGTGTTCAGCAAATGCGCAGGAATGTCAGAAGGCGCATGGCCTCCCCGCCTCCCATGCCAGCAATGGAGGGCTTCGAGAAGAGAGGCCTGCGGATGCCTCCGATTGACGACCCCGGTGACAACCGCTACGCATCCGGAGTGGCATGGGATGGCGAGACTCGGGTCATCTTCAAAATCATACGCATTCGCAGGCAGGAGTTGGAGATCGAGGAGCGGTTTGGCATCTCCAAAGATAAATCCAAATTGCGGTATTCGCATCAGGTCGTGGGGCCGAAGGGGAAGGAGGAGAGCATCGAAGTCGAGTTCGAGTGCCGGTGAACAGAGATGATATACTTCGAAAAGGGAGACCTCGTATAGGCAAGGTAAAGGACTTGGAAGTGCAAATCCAGGAGCTGACTCCTGCGGAGATCGCCGCATTTCGAAGGTGGTTTACGAAGTTTGATGCGGAAAACTGGGACCGGGAGTTTGAAGCCGACGTCAGGGCAGGAAAACTTGATTCCCTTGCGGAAAGGGTGCTCCGCGATCATCGTGCCGGCCGCTCGACAAAGCTGTGAACCACCACGCCTCCCCCGACTTTTGGGACTGCTATCGAACCCTCCCTGCTTCTATTCAAAAAGTTGCGGATAAAGCCTTTGTCTTGCTCTGCAAAAACGCCCGACACCCATCCTTGCATTTCAAAAAGGTTGCTCGTTACTGGTCGGCTCGCGTCGGCCTGCACCATCGGGCGGTTGGTATACATTGAAGTTGGTTATCCTTATCTGCTGATGCCCGATCACGTTCCCCAGGCCGCGAACGATCCGGGCGGCCGCATCGCGCCTTTCCGCGCCGTGATCCTGAGATGCACCACTCGCACCCGCAGAAGCTCGGGATTCCCAAGTTCGTTGGCATGCCGCTCCCAGAAATCCAAAAGTATTTTGACCAGTTTTACTTGTACGTGAGAAATCAGGTGGGAGAATTGCTCACGAGCTACGGCAAAATCGATTTGCTGTGGTGGGACGGTTATGAATGGCCGGCGGTTCTCAAGCACGAAGTCTTAAGGACTTGCTGATTCGGCCGGCATCTGGCGCTCAAATTGCTTCAAATCCCAATAGTCGCGCTAAGCGGATATTTTGCCATCGCGCAATTCGAAGACCTCCATGCAGGGAACGCTGATGTGTGTCCCGCGAACCGTGAAATGGTCGATGCGCTCCGTGAGCACTACATCCCCATCGGCGGCAATGCGGAGAATCTCCCAGGGAAGCGCCTGCATGGCCTGCGCGCCGCGGCGCAACGTTTCGCGAATGGCTTCCCGCCCCTTTACCGGCTGCCCGGGTGAATTCCACCGAACGGCGTCTTCGGTGAAATACCCGGCGAACTCATCGGGGTCGGCGCGGACGCATGCTTCGATAAATCTGCGGATCAATTTGATGCTTTCGCTCGATTCCATAAGCTCTCTTTTGGATCAGATTTTTGCAGTTTAACCGGAATTGTGAGGGATTTAGAGATTTGCGGTGGGGAAATGATTCAATTATCCTCCAGCGATGGCGCCGATCACCATAAAAGGCTCGGCGCCCCTCGCGACGGCTTCGGGCAGCGGCGAATCGGGCGCCTCGAGTGACCAATCTACCTCACAGACAAAAAACCTGATGAAAGGCCGGCGCTTGAGGGTAAGGTGGTCGCGGATGGTGCCGCACAAAACCGGAAAGCGCGCCTCGAGCGCGTCAAGCACAGATCGCTGCGTTACCGGCCCCTCGACCTCAACCTGCACCTCGCCGTCAACGCGCGCCAGCGTGCGCAAGTGTTGCGGCAAAATCACTCGAATCATTGCAGCGACTGGACCTCAACGGAAAGCACGGCCGGCAAATCGCGGACGATGGGCGCCCAGGAGTCTCCCGCGTCAGCGGATGCGTAGACCTGCCCACCCGTAGTGCCGAAATAAACGCCGCAGGAATCGAGCTGGTCCACGGCCATGGCGTCGCGCAGCACATTAACATAGCAATTGCGCTGCGGCAGTCCCTTGGTGAGCGCCTCCCAATCGTTCCCGCCGGTGCGGCTGCGATAGACGCGCAGTTTGCCCTCCATGGGGAAGTGCTCGGAGTCGCTTTTGATGGGCACAACGTAAATCGTTTCCGGTTCGTGAGCGTGAACGTCAATGCAGAAACCAAAGTCAGTGGGCAGATTGCCGCTGACCTCATGCCACGAATCGCCGGCGTTGTCACTGCGCATCACGTCCCAGTGTTTTTGCATGAACAACACATGGGGACGAGAGGGGTGTTTGGCGATGTGGTGGACGCAATGGCCGATTTCGGCGGTGGGATCGGGAATATAGGAGGACTTCAGCCCTTGATTGATGGGTTTCCAAGTGTTGCCGCCATCATCCGTGCGGAAAGCTCCCGCCGATGAAATGGCAATGAAGATTCTGTCCGGATTGCTTGGGTCGAGAATGATGGTGTGCAGACACAAGCCGCCGGCGCCAGGTTGCCACTTGGGTCCGGTGCCGTGGCCGCGCAATCCGGGGATTTCCTGCCAGGTGTGAGCGCCGTCAATGCTGCGAAACAGGGCAGCATCTTCCACCCCCGCGTAGACGGTGTCCGGATCAGTGAGCGACGGCTCGAGATGCCAGACACGCTTGAATTCCCAGGGGTGCTGCGTTCCGTCGTACCATTGATGGGTCGTCAGCGGCTTGCCCGTCTCCGGCGTCGTGTCGTAAACAAACTTGTTGCTCTGACCGGAGGGAAACTCGCCGGGTCCCGGGACTTTTTCACCTCCCGGCGTCTCCCAGGTCTTGCCGCCGTCGCTTGAACGGCGAATGATCTGCCCGAACCATCCGCTGGTTTGAGAGACATAGATGCGGTTCGGGTCGGCGGGCGATCCCTTCATGTGATATATTTCCCACCCGGCAAAGTACGGGCCGGTCACTTCCCAATTTTCGCGTTTGCCGTCGGATTCCAGGATGAATGCGCCCTTGTGCGTCCCTACCAAGACTCGAATTCCGCTCATGTCTTGCCCCTTGTGATTAGATTTACCATCAGGGATTTGCAGCTAAGGCTCGCCTTTGAAGCTTGCTGCGGATTTTATCCTCCGCTTTTTACGATGAACGAAAAAGTTCGAAATCGCCGATCCACAAGAGTTTTTGTATATAATAAGCTACATGGACGTCGAAAAAACCATAGAGTTCATCCTTTCCGTTCAAGCCAGAATTGAAGCTTCGTCCCAAGAGCACCATGAACGGCTTGCGAAGAATGATGAACAAATTGCCAGACTTGAGTCCGCGGTGGCCACTCTCACCGACCTCGTGGGCCGCCTTGCGCAGACCGAAATTCGTCTGGTCGAGCGTGTGGACGCTGTAGCTGCGGCTATGACCGCAGGTTTTCAGGAGCTTCGGGAGCTCCATGCCAATACCGAGTTCAAACTTAATGCACTGATTGAAACTGTCGATAAGCTCGTTCGAAAAAATGGGCAGAAACCCTCGTAGAAATTTACATTAGACCTTGCGGCCATTCTTTGGGTTGCTGAACTTCGGCAACAAAGGAGTTGGGTCCGTTTCCTCCCAGCGTCGTCGGGCTTCCGCAAGGACTTTCCTTCGATCCCTGGCCATTGCATCGATCACCGCACACGGCGCACTGGTCTTCTCGTGCCGCGTACCCCAGATGAGCAACTCGAGCAGCACAGGCGCAAGGTCAATGCCTTTTTCCGTCAACCGGTAGTTCGCTTTGCGTCTGTCAGATGCTTCCTTTTCTGCCGTTATGATTCCCGAGACTTCCAGCCTGCGCAAACGGTCCGCGAGGATGTTGGTCGAGATTCCTTCACCCGACTGCTGAAAGTCACGGTATGTCTTTAACCCGCGAACCATCAAGTCGCGGATAATCAAGAGCGACCAACGGTCGCCCAGCAACTCGAGAGAAATACTGACCGGGCAGCCTGATCGGCGCTTGATTTTGACCTTCCCGCCCACCTTCAACAACCTACAGAAATCACTTGCAAATTGCAAGTTAACCTGCCCAATCTGAATCCGGCGGACCTTCCTGATTATCCCCGGAGAGAGTGGCTTGACCTGTGAGGAAGTTGGTGCGCTAATGGAACGGGCGGGATTGTTCGGAGAGGTTACCGTATCCCTGTAAGAGAGGAGAAATGAGCATGGCCGCAACCCATCCTTACGCGCAGTTCCTCGGCAACCGCGATCCTTTGGAGGTATTGGGCGAAACCCAGGAAAGGATTCCCGCCATTGCGCAAGCGCTCGGCCGCTCGGGATTGAAGCGCAGCTACGCGCCGGGAAAGTGGACGGCCGCGCAAGTGCTTGCCCATCTTGCCGACTGTGAATTGGCGTTCGGCTTCCGCGTGCGGCAGATCCTTTCGGAGCCGGAGTTGATGATTCAACCCTTTGATCAGGATGGCTGGGCCCGGAAGTACGACAACATTGACGGCCTTCAGGCGGCGTCCACGTTTCAGGTGATTCGCGCTTGGAATATGTCATTGTTCCGCAAGTTGGGACCCGAAGATCTCGACAAGTCTGCCACCCACCCGGAGCGCGGACCGGAAAAGGCCGACACGGTAATCCGGATTATCGCGGGGCACACACTCAATCATCTGGCGCAGCTTGAAAGCATTCTGGGCACGAAAACTGCTTAATTCCATTGATCAGGGTCTTACTCATTGAAATTCGGATACCGATGCGCTTTGACAATGTCCAATAATGATTGGGCGGGTGTGGGGCAATCATCAGCGCTGGCCCGATTTGCGTTTCTTGAGGATTAAATCCGAGTAGGAAAGCGGGACAACGTCCGAGGAGGGAATGGCAAAAAGTTTCTGAAACTTTGCTGCCTGGGCTCGGACTTTGCGAATGTCGCCGGTTCGCGTCATGGCCTCTATTTCCACGAACGCTCCCAGACTTCGAACGCGATCGAGATGAATCTTGACGTTCCCGATGAAATAGATTTCCCGCCGCTTGTCTACAATAGCAAGGACCTCTAGGGCAGAGGAAAGAATCGTCCGCACGGAGTTGCGGCGCGGCAGGAGCATCATTTCGACGGCGGAGCGCCGGGCCCTCGCGAAGTTGTTGCGGCGATAAAAAATGAGTGAGTTTTCAATGCGGCCTTCGCGAATCTTCAAGCGTCCTGCCGGAACGCGGAAATACGTGTCCACTTGGCGGTCCGTTCCCAGGAAGCGGGCGTGGTGACGCTTCAAAACTGCCCGGACGTGCGCGGCGTCGCGAAGAAAAGCTTTGAACTCGAAGTTGAGGATCTTCATGGGTACAAATGCCCGCTTCGACGTGTGCGTTCAGATTTTGTAGAGGGTAGTGACTGACCCTTCGTGAACCTCTCCCCCCCCGTGCGACCAGGGACCATCTTTGAGTGGAAGGGCAAACGAGGCATATTCTCTCACGAGCGTCAACAGATGAAAACCATAATACGAACCCGATGGAATCTCACACCTCGTGAGGCGGTGCGGCGGCAGCGAGCGTGGCGGGAGAAAGTTGAGTCGCACGATCGCTTTGGGCGGCTGCGATACGTGGCGGGCGCGGATTTGGCATTTGATCCGCAAACCAACATGGCGTTTGCCGGGGTGCTTGTTTATCGTTTTCCAGAACTCATCGAGGTGGAGCGGCAAATGGCGAAGCGCAAACTGCGCTTCCCGTATGTCCCGGGGCTGCTTTCATTCCGGGAATGTCCGGTTCTGCTGGCTGCTCTGGCGAAATTGCGCGCCGTACCTGACGTGATTTTGGTTGACGGGCACGGCCGGGCGCATCCTCGGCGATTTGGAATCGCCTGCCACCTGGGAGTGGTTCTTGACGTGCCCACCGTTGGATGCGCCAAGTCCATTTTGGTGGGGGAAGCGGCTGAACCGGGTGTCCACGCCGGGTCCCGAGCGCCCTTGATGGACCACGGCGAAAAAGTCGGGGTGGTGCTCCGCACGCGCGACAACGTTAATCCTATTTATGTCAGCGTTGGGCACCGCGTTTCGCTCAATTCTGCCGTACGCATTGTGAGGCGTTGCATCGATGGATTTCGCATTCCCAAACCCACGCGCGAGGCGGACCACTGGGTGCGTAATCTGCGGCGAGCGTTTCAAGAACAGGATGCGAAATCCGTCTTCAGCGATCGATAAGGTCAGCGGGATCCTTACCAAGCATTGAGGATCGAAACCTGATGAGCCAGCCTCGCGGTATTTCGCCAGATAATCTGGAAAAAGTGCGAACAGGCCTGTGTTTCACCTGCCAGTTCGCCCGGCGTGTACGCTCAGATCGAGGCTCCACTTTTTACCAGTGCCAACGCTCTTTAACTGATCCGCGCTATTCAAAATACCCGCGTCTACCCGTAATCCAATGTCCAGGATATGAAAGGACGGATGAACCAGCGGAATCGCGGGGTTGACGGCCATTCACGAGGGTGGGGTCATGGGCGGCTGCAACTTTTCTTGTGCCAGGGCGCTTTGCCTTTGGCGCGATCGAGTACAATAAGGCGGGCTGGTTGAGGCACAATTTCAATCTATGCGGGCATCGCCAGGAGGCATCATGAATTTTCCGGTGGGAGCTGAAGATGTCAAGGTTGTTCACGGGCGCAGCACCGGTCTTCAAGTGGTCTGCGTTTGCGGATGCGTCAACTTCAATTACCTCGACCCGCAGGACACCGTGTGGCGATGCCGGAACTGCACCCGCATTCTAAGCAATGATTTCCCCCGCTTGCTGGAGAGTGCCGTGGCCAGAGAGAAGCAAGCCGTGCCGGCGGCCGCGCCGCCTTCGCCACCGGCAGCTTCCTGAAGATTGCACTGCCTTCGTTCTGGATTGGATCAAAGATTGGGCGGGGGAGACGAATCCTGCGGCGGCGGAGTTATGGGTAGAGGTGGTTCAGTGCGCGCGGCATTGCCCGCGTTTCTCGCCTTCATCATGCAGTTCCGAACCGCAGCGTAAGCAGTGGGGTTCTTGGGGTCAATATCCAGTACTTGTTGGAAAGGATGCAGAGCCTTATCGCAACCCCCTTCGCGATAATAGATAGCGCCGGTGTTATTGAGTTCCTTGATTTTCTCTTTCTCGGCATCCGTCAAATCCTTGCGCGGTCCTGAATTTTGGCCATCGGGGGTAGAAGAGCTGGATACTGCTTTGGCTGGTTCTGGCTTCTGCTCTTGAGGGTTAGAAATCACCGGAGAAGGTGAGGGTTCCCCGGTTATACCTGATGGGATGAGTGAATTGTTCTTGGTTGCGCGCCAGGACTGATAATACTTCCA
>JASHTO010000684.1 GCA_030040515.1 Terriglobia bacterium | reverse complement strand
CCACCACCAGGCTGTAAACGAAGCCCGAGCACTGGTTGCGCACATCCATGACAGGGATGTTGGGAAGCCCGAGAAGCGATTGCGCATAACAACCCGAACCGGGGAAAAAATGGTCGGGGCTGAGCGTGGCGAAGAGCATGAAGTCGACGTCCGCAAGCTGCCAGCCCGCGTCCGCCACGGCGCTGCGGATGGCGTGGGCGGCAATCTCCGCCGTGCCTTCACCCTGCGCGGCAAATCGGCGCTCGCGAATGCCGCAGCGCTCGAGAATCCAATCGCTGGTGACGCCCAGGTAGCGGCCCAGCTCCTCGTTGGTGACGACACGCCCGGGAAGATAGGCGCCCATTCCGGCGATTCGCGAGTGTCGAAGCTCCATGCGCGGCTGTGCCCTCAGACGCTTTGATTATGGCGGGAAAGAAGGAAATTGGAAACTGCGAGTTCACTCTGGAGATTCTGAATAGGGCATGGCGTAATCGCTAACCCATTTCGGAGGTTCGGTTTCGAGACTGCCCTTCACTTTCACGCCGCGCTCGAGCGCCCAGCGATACCCCCACGTCGGCCCGAAGCGGGTGACGTCCGTGTCCGGGGTCTGGTACGCCGGGTCGGACTGCGCGGTTTCGAGCGAAACAAACTTGTAATTTTTCTGCTCGAAAATCGCGAGGACCTGCTCGACCATGTCGGCGTTCAACCGGTTGTCGTGCAGTACCATAACCTCCGGAGGCTCATAACCAAAGACCTGCTTGTTCAGCCCGGCGTAGTAATCGATTTCCACGCGCGTGTAAGCGAGATAGTCGTCGCGCAGCTTTTCCTCGTTCGGCGCGTCCTTCTTGGCAAGCATCTTGACGTATGCCGCATTGAAAATATAGTCGGAACTGTCAATGGTGCACAGCGCTGATTGATACCCGTGCTGCGCCAGAAACGCCACGAGGGCGTCGTGCTTGGCCTGCGTGTCGCCGGTGTGGTCCATGGGGAAACGGAAAAACCGGGTGGTTCTCCCCGCCTCCTGCATCAGCGGCCCGATCCCGGACCCGCCGCGCAGGATTTCATCCTCGATCTGCTCAATCGAAAGGTTATTGATATCCGGATGCGAGTAGGTATGGTTGCCGAGGTCGAATCCTTGCTTGATCCAGTTTTTCAGAATCGCGGTTCCCGCCGGACCGAGCAGTTCGACGTTGCCCTGAACAACGAACGCAGTTACGGGAGCCTGGTGCGCCTTGAAGGCGCGCAGCAGCCGGGCATTGTCGGATTTGGCGCGACCGGCATGTGCGACGTATTCATCATGTGGATAAGGTCCGGCAGCGTAAGGAGCATCGTCAACCGTGATGGCCACTGTCCGGCTTTGCCCGAATGCGGCGGAAGACGAAACCACGGCGATGGCAATGATTACGGCGAGGATTCGAAGTGTGCGCATGTTTAGAGTGAACCTCTCTGGGTTATTTTACCTGCTTCCCACCATTCCGCGAACTGATTCGATGAGCTTCGCGGAATCCCATGGAGCAGAGATAGCCGGTCAATTTCACGCCGCGCGCAAATCCATTAAGCATACCTTGTGGGAAATGCTGAGGTGGTTTGACAAGTACGTCAGAAACGCTCCGCCCATTACCGGGAGCGGTGACACCCGCCACCACGCGCCAGAGAAAGTCTGGCACAAAGCCCCAATTCAATGTGAGTATCCCCCAGAAGAGCCGGGGAAGCTGTGAAAAAAACAAACAGTTTCACGCAAAGTCGCAGAGTCACGCAAGGCAGATATGCTTTGTTCGCTTAGCGGTACTTTGCGTCTTTGCGTGAGGTGTTTATTTTTTCACACCTTCGGGGAATTTCCCAGCGGAATAGCGCACTGGCGAGATTATTTCCCGGTATAGCTGATCCGCCAGATGGAATCTGACCCGTCGTCGGTGACCAGGAGCGCGCCGTCGGGAGCGGCGGTGACTCCCACCGGGCGTCCCCACACGTGGCCATTGTCCACCACGAAGCCGGTCATGAAGTCTTCGTACTCGTTGCTCGCTTCCCCCGTGTGATGCATCGGCACGCGAATCAACTCATAACCCACGCGCACCGAGCGATTCCACGAGCCGTGCTCGCAGGCAAAGATGTCGCCGCGATATTCCACCGGGAATTGCTTGCCCTCGTAGAACGTCATCTCCAGAGAAGCGTTGTGCGGGTTCAAGATGACGTCGGGCGTGATCACTTTTCCTTTCAGCTCGGGATGCTTGCCCTCCAGCCGGGGATCCTGATGGTTGCCCATGTACCACCACGGCCAGCCGTAGAAGCCGCCTTCCTGCACGTGGGTGATGTAGTCGGGAACAAGATTGTCGCCCAGCGCGTCGCGCTCGTTCACGGAGCACCACAGGTCGTGGGTGATGGGATTGATCGCCATGCCCACGCAGTTGCGGATGCCGTAAGCGTAGATGCGCATGTCGGAGCCGTCGGGATTGAACTCCAGAACGTCGGCGCGGTCCTTTTCATCCGGGTGCGTATCGGGATCATCGATATTCGAGGCTGAACCCACCGACACAAACATTTTCTCGCCGTCGGGAGCGAACCGGATATCGCGCGTCCAGTGGCCGCGGCGGCCGTGGGGCAGATCGGCAAGATGCTCGGAAGGGCCGCGCGCCTGCAAGTCGCCGTTCCGGTAAGGGAAGCGCAGCACGGCGTCCGTATCGCCAATGTAGACCCATTGCGGGTCAGGCCCCGGCGGATAAAAGGCGATGCCGAAAGGCCGGGTAAGACCGCTGGCGAAGACTTCCGATTTCTCAGGCTTGGCGTCGGATGTAATTCCGCGGAACACGCGAATATCTCCCGGCCTGGATTCGGCGACGAAGATATCGCCGTTGGGCGCGGTGCGAATCAAACGCGGATTGTCGAGGTCCGCGGCATAGATCTCCACTTTGAAGCCCAGAGGGACTTGCGGCCAGGCGCTTTCGGGGCGCGGCACCACTTGCGGACCGTTTCCGGCCGACTCGGTGGCGAATGGAGCGGGCAAATCTGCCAGAGTAATTTTCCGGAATAGACCGGGCTTCTCATGGCGGTAGTCGGTAAAGGGAGGTTGGGGCGGCGGGCTCCCGGCCGCAGCGTCGGCATCCGCGGCAGGCGGGTCCACGCGCGGCGAGCCGGGCTGCGAGTGACCCAGCAAGCGGATGAAGCGGACGATCTCCCATCGGTCCTGGGCGGCGAGAGAATTCCAAGCCGGCATGCCGTTGGCGACGTCGCCCTTGGTGAGGTACCAGAAAAGTTCACCGTCCGTGACGGACTGCGATCCCCCTGTGACCAGTGATGGTATGTTTCCCGTCCCCTCGCCGCTCACGCCATGACACTTGGCGCAATGATTTTGATAGGAAGCCCGGCCGGCCTCCGGCGATTGGCCAGCGTAGGGATTTTTCATCGCGCGGGCAGAGGCCGGGGCACCATGAAAACTTTGGTTCTGTGCTGGAGCTGCCCAAAGCAGAAGGGTCGAGAGCGCTGCGCCCAAAGAGAGCAAAATACTGAACAAGCGTAAATAGGATTTCAAATTGGTCACCGCCTGATGAGATTCTGGAGATTTCAACATCCACTTCCAAGCCGTTCGAGGACTTCGCAGGGCATGTAAAGCAAACCGGGCAGTAACACGCCCACAAATATTATGATGCGGCGCGCCCCGCTGATATCTCAAATCCTCGGGTCGGTCAACCCACAGACTAATCCCTAGAGCGGGGCATTGCGGCTATCCGGCGGCCTGAGCCGCAAGCGTCTCAACCACTGCGAGGCTTTTCAGAAGCTCCTCGGGCAAGCTGTGCCGGTCGCGCAGATACTTCGAACTGTGAAATCCAACCTTTGCCATGGTCGTCTTCCCAAACCAGTATCTTCAGAGGAAGATCGATGGCGCAGCTCGGCGCCGCGAGCATCAGCGGTGGATGGCATAAATATTTCCTTTCGTTTCCACAAGAATTATATTCCCTGAGCTCGGATTTCCGCTTCATGCCCCGGAATCAAAAAATCTGCGGAGAGCATCCAATTGCAGAAGCAACATTATGCCAGAGCCCTTCGAAGCCCCTAACAACCCGCGACGAGAGGACCTCAACAACACGGCCGCGCTGACGGCGCCGCCCTGGCAACCGGCGTTCAACCCCTGGCTGATCGGCGTCGTCGTGGCCATGGCGGCATTCATGGAAGTTCTCGACACGAGCATCGCCAACGTTGCGCTGCCCTACATGGCCGGAAGTCTGGGCGCGAGCAACGATGAGAGCACCTGGGTGCTGACTTCCTACCTGGTTTCGAACGCCATCGTGCTGCCCATCAGCGGCTGGTTTGCCGGCGTGCTGGGACGCAAGCGATTTTTCATGTCCTGCCTCGTTATCTTTACGGTCAGCTCCGTGCTGTGCGGTTTCGCTCCCACGCTGGAGTCCATCATTTTCTTCCGGGTATTGCAGGGCGCGGGCGGCGGCGGGCTGCAACCCATGGCGCAGGCCATCCTGGCGGACGTTTTCCCGCCGGAAAAACGCGGCATGGCGTTCGCGCTGTACGGGATCACCACCATTATCGCTCCGACCATCGGACCCACACTGGGAGGCTGGATCACGGACAATTACACCTGGCGCTGGATTTTCTTCATCAACCTCCCGGTGGGCATCATGGCCCTGTTGCTCGTCTATCGCCTGGTGGAGGACCCGCCGTGGGCGAAGCGCGCGGTGGGCGGAGGAATCAAGATCGATTACATCGGCGTATCGCTCCTCGCCCTGGGCGTGGGCGCATTGCAGATCATGCTCGACAAGGGACAGGAGGACGATTGGTTTGGTTCGCGATTCATCCTCACGCTGGCGATCATTGCCGCGGCCGGATTGATTTCCCTTGTTATCTGGGAGTGGTTCTACAAAAAGCCCATCATCGATGTTCACATGTTCAAGAACCTGAACTTCCTCAGCGCCAACGCCATGATGTTCGTCCTGGGAATTATGCTGTTTTCGAGCCTGGTGATGATGCCGCTCTATCTTCAGACGCTCATGGGATACACGGCGGAGTCGGCGGGTCTGGTGCTGTCGGGAGGCGGCGCGCTCCTGCTGTTCCTGATGCCCGTTGTGGGAGCTCTTGTCTCCAAATTGCAAGCGCGCTACATCATCGCTTTCGGCTGGCTCACGCTTTCGCTCGCCATGTATTACTCGACGCAGCGCCTGGACCTGCAGATCAGCTTCGGCTTTGCCAGTGTGTTGCGCGTGGTGCAGGTGTTCGGCCTGGGTTTCCTCTTTGTCCCCATTAACTTGGTATCCTACGTGGGCATGCCGGCGGAAAAGAGCAACAGCGTCGCCGGGCTGGTGAATTTCATGCGCAACATCGGGAGCAGTATAGGAACCTCGATGGTCACCACGCTGCTGGCTCGCCGGGCGCAGGCCCATCAGGTTTATCTGGTGGCGCACGCCACAGTCGGAACGCCCGCTCTGACCCTGGCGGCGAACGGCTTGGCGTTTCGCCTGGCCCGCGCCGGGCTGCAAGCCTCGCGCGCCGCGAGCCAAGCCTACGCGCGCCTCTATCAGGCCCTCATTGGCCAGGCCACCTTGCTCGCTTACATTGACACCTATTGGGTTCTGGCCGCGGGAGCAGCCATCATGTTCGTCTGCTCCTTTGCGCTCCGCAAAAATGAGCCTGGCGCGGGAGGCCGCGTTGCCATCGAATAAGCAGGGGGGAATAACGAGGGAAAAATGCCAATCCGAATCATCACTCTCGAGCGCGAATACGGCAGCGGCGGAGGCGAGATTGCCGCCAAGGTGGCAGCGCGCCTGGGCTGGAAGCTCTGGGATCAGTTGCTGACCGAGGAGATTGCCCGGCGCCTCGACTGCGATTGCCGCGCCGTGGAAGAACACGAGGAACGAAGAGACGCGGCCTTCCACCGCCTGCTCAAGGCCTTCATGCGCGGAAGTTTCGAAGGAAGCCAGAACGCTCCACGCTACAGGATGGTGGACACGGAGTGCGTGCGCGAAAACGTCCAGCAAATTGTTCGTGAGATCGCCGACAAGGGCAACGCCGTGATTGTGGGCCGTGGCTCCGCGTATTATCTCGGCGACCGCCATGACGCCTACCATGTTTTTGTCTATGCCCCCTTCGAGGAGAGAGTGCGCCGGCTCAAATTACGGAACAAAAGCGAGCAGGAAGCGACCGATCTCGCCGAGACCGTGGACCGCGACCGCGCCCTCTTCATCAAAAAATACTTCCAGGTTGAATGGCCGGACCGCCACCGCTTTCACCTGATGGTGAATTCCGGTGTGGGGGAAGATACGGCCGTCGAGATCATCCTTGAATCGTTCGCAAGGTGCTCGAAGCAGCGGTAGTGGTTCATTCTGATGTAGCGGCACTCTACGAGCGTCGCGCGACGGTCGATAGACCGCCGCTACAGTATTTAAACTACCCATTACTGAATCAGCGGATTTGATCGGCAACTCCCGCGCATGAGGAGTCCCAATGTTTCGCAGCCACTTCATCCGGCCCCTGACTTATTCCTTGATGGCCATACTCAGCTTGATGCCGGGGTTTCCGCAAACCGCCGCAGCACAGGGGCAGAATCCCTTCCTGGGCAGCGTGCCTTCCGGAGAAGCCACCGGTACGGTGATCGCTCTGTCTCTGAAGCAAGCCTTCGATCTCGCGCTGAAGTACAACCTCGGCGCCGTGGAAAGCGACCAGAGCACCCGCGCCGCGCACGCCGTCCGCCTGAGCGCGCTGAACGCCCTGCTGCCCAACATCTCCGCGCGCCTCGCAGCATCCGTCCAGCAGATCAATTTCAAAACCCTGGGCTTTAACATCCACATTCCCGGTGTCAATATCCCCATCATCGCTGGCCCGTTCAGTGTGGGCGATGCCCGCGCTTACTATTCCCAGGAACTTTTCAGTTGGTCCAACATCAAGAACTGGAAGGCATCGTCAGAATCGGAGGCTGCCGCGCAGTATTCCTACAAGAGTGACCGGGACCTGGTGGTGTACACCACCGGCAACGCTTATCTGCTGGTGATTTCCGACATGGCCACGGTGGATTCCACGCGCGCGCAGGTGCAGACGGCGGAGACGCTTTACCAGAACAGCGTGGACCAGAACAAGCAAGGCGTGATTGCCAGCATCGACCTG
This sequence comes from Terriglobia bacterium, assembly GCA_030040515.1. Classification (GTDB taxonomy): domain Bacteria; phylum Acidobacteriota; class Terriglobia; order UBA7540; family UBA7540; genus Bog-366. The sequence continues at coordinate 707 of JASHTO010000684.1, read as the reverse complement.
CTGCGCGCCCACGTGGAGTTCCAGACGCAGCAGCAGCGCCTGATCGCCGCCCAAAACCAATTGGCGATTGACAAATTGACGCTCGCCCGCGTGATCGGACTACCCAACGGCCAGGAATTCCGCCTTACCGATTCGGTTCCCTATTCGCCTTTGGGAGAAATGACGCTGGAGCAGGCGCTGCAACAAGCTCGAGCCTCGCGCCCCGACTATCTCAGCGCCAAGGCTCGCGTGTATGCGGCGGAGCTCGCCGCCCATGCGGTGGCTGCGGAGAATTACCCGACCTTGTCGACGGCAACGGACTTCGGGGACATCGGCAGCCCGAATTTCGGCAGCTCGCATGAGACCGTGGATTTCTCGCTCTCTCTGAACGTTCCCATTTTCCAGGGCAGCCGCGTGCGGGCGGACAAATTGCAGGCCGATGCGGCGCTCCAGCAGCGCCAGGCGGAACTCGCGGACCTGGAGGGCAAAATCGATGACCAGGTGCGGACGGCGTTTCTGAACCTGAAGTCTTCCTCGGACCTTGTGGCCGTTTCCCAGAGCAACATCGAACTCGCCAACCAGACGCTGGCCCAGGCGAAGGACCGCTTCAAGGCCGGCGTGGCGGACAATCTCGAGGTGGTGCAGGCGCAGGAATCCGTGGCGTCGGCGAATCAATCCAACATCGCCAGCTTGTACGAATTCAATCTGGCAAAAATTTCCCTCGCGCA
>JASHTO010000683.1 GCA_030040515.1 Terriglobia bacterium | reverse complement strand
AACCCCTCATCCGGTTTCGTCCCTCAACCACCTTCTCCCCTGGGAGAAAGAAAAAACATTTGGGAGGCTTCGATGCCCCCAAGAAGGTTCTTGCCCTCTCCGGGGGGAGAGAGTGCCACGCAACCGGCGTTTTCACCAGCCGGGGTGTGACGGGTGAGGGGTCACTCCGTCACCTTCTGACCACCAGATTCCCCAGCCGATCAACCGCACACGAAAAATCCGGCGGCACCACCGTAGTTGCGCTGTACTCCGTAATCACCGCCGGGCCGTGCAGGCGGGCACCGGACAACAATTGCTGCCGGTCGTAGATCCCCGTGGGATGGGACCTTCCTTCGAACCAGACAGGCTGGGTTTTGATGAGCGCCCGGCGGGCATCGGCGCGGTGGCCAGATTTCCACGTATGCGTTCGCAATTTGGGCGTAGGTATCACTCGAGGAAGCTTTCGGCTGGCGCAGAGATTCGTTTCAATCTCTGCGTCTGACATTTCAAGGCCGAGGTCCCCTCGGAATCGCAGACTCCCCACCCCGGGAGTCTGCGCCAGCCTTGATTTTTGCGTTTGCATTCGCGGCTTGGCCGTGGGAATCACCACGCGCAGGCGCAGGTTCACGATTTCGAGCGGACGTGCCGGGTCGGCGTGGCCGTAGGCGCGTCTGTGAGCGCGGGTAAAATCTTCGCGATATCTGGCGGTGAAGGGAACTGACAACTCATACGATTGACCCTGATAGCGCACATCGAGCCGGCGCGTTACTCGCGCTTGTGCTATCTTGAACCCTTCGCTGCGCAGTTCGGCAAGCGCTTGGCGCTGGAGGGCGGCGAAGCGGCGATCGATTTCGCGCATTAATTTTTCAAGCTGGGCGTTTACCCGCAGTGGCGTAGCGCCACCGTCCCGGCGGCCCGCGGAAGTGGTAGCCACGGTCAGTGCCTTTCCGACCGTGGGTTCTGCTCGGTGTTCGAAATGCCCAAGGTCCGCACCATTTGGTACGTACCCACGGTCAGAAAAGCGCTGGCCGTGGCTACCGGCTTCGGGCTTCGCGGGAACGGGCATCAGCACGGACTGCGAAACGTCACGCACCACGTCGGACAGTAGAATTCCCAGCGCGGAAAACGCTCCGGGATTCTGCGGAACGATGACGGCGGGCAAATCGAGCGCGCGAGCCAAATCCGCGGCGTGCAAACCTCCCGCTCCTCCATAGCAGATGAGTGCGAATTCGCGGGGATCATATCCGCGCTCGACGGAAATTACTCTCAAAGCTTTTTCCATCGTGGCATTCGAGACCGAAATGACTCCGGCGGCCAGTTCCTCGACGGATTTGAACCCCGCGCGGCGGCCCGGACCGGCAAGAAACGCCTCAAACCCGCGGCGCGCGGCCGGCGCGTCAAGATGAAATGTTCCTCCCAGGAAATTTTCGGGGTCGAGGCGGCCCAAAATCAAATTGGCGTCGGTCACGGTCAGGCCCGTGCCGCCGCGCGCGTAGCAAATCGGTCCGGGAGCGGCTCCGGCGCTGGCGGGACCAACGCGCAGGGCTCCACCCATGTCGAGCCTTGCCAGCGAGCCTCCGCCGGCACCCACCGAGTGCACGTCGAGCACCGGAACGGCCACGGGCAATCCGGCCAGCAGGGTCTCATTCGTGGTGCGCGGCGCGCCGGCTAGCAGGCAAACGTCCGTGGACGTGCCGCCCATGTCAAAACTGATAGCGTGCGCGAGGCCCAGTTGCTGCGCCAGCCACTCCGAGGCTACAACCCCGCCGGCAGGGCCGGAAAGAATCGTGCGCACGGGCTGCCGGCCGGCGCGCGCGGCGGTGGAAATCCCGCCATTCGACTGCATTACGTAGACGCGCGCCCTGGCGCGCCGCTTCCGCACCCGCTCGCCTGATGCTAACGCCTGCATCCCTTTTTCCAGGTTGCGCAGGTACGCGCCCATGCGCGGGGCGAGATAGGCGTTGATCACCACCGTCGATAGGCGCTCGAACTCACGCAATTCCGGCAAAATGTCGTGCGAAATCGACAGTGGCAGGCCCAGCTTCCGAAGCCCCGAGGCTACACGCCGCTCATGTGCGGGGTTCGCAAACGCGAACAGAAAACACACCGCCAGCGATTCCGCGCCGGACCGCTTGACACGCTGGATGACGCGCGCGATTCCCGCCCGCGAAATCGGCAGCAAAATCGAGCCGTCGGCGGCGATTCGTTCCTTCACGCCAAATCGGCGCGCGCGCGGGGCCAAAGGCGGCTCGCGCTGAACGTTCAGATCGTAGAGATGTGGCCTAGCCTGCCGGCCGATTTCCAGAAGATCCTCGAACCCCGCGGTGGTGATCAGCGCCACGCGCGCCCCCCGGCGCTGCAACAAACAATTTGTCCCAACCGTCGTCCCATGAATGACTTGCAGAGTGCTGGAAGGCTTTGTGGCACTTCGTGGCGGGGTATTCGCCGCGCGATTTTCGGCCGGCATTTCGGCCAATTGCCGAACGCCGTCAACAATCGCCTTGCTGGCATCAGCAGGAGTGGTAAAGACCTTCAACACTTTGGTCTGACCGTGTGCCAGCAGGACGCAATCCGTGAACGTGCCGCCGGTGTCGACTCCGATACGCATGGGTGTGTGAAGAGCCTACATCGGCTCCTGCCGTTTGTGAATCAACACTAAACTTTTTGTGTCATCTCAACGCCGAGCGGAAACGAGGCGTGCGCGGTGAGGGAAACTCCGGCGCGTTCGCCTGCCAGAAGTTTGTAGTAGCCGGCCGCCGCGATCATCGCCGCGTTGTCCGTGGAAAGAGCCGGGGACGGAAAAAATACCGGAACCCCCTGATCCTTGCACCGGTCGGTGAATTGCCGGCGCAGAAGTGAATTGCAAGCCACTCCGCCTGTGGCAAACACGTTTTCGACGTGCGCGCTTTCCGCGGCCACGAGCGTGCGGTCCACCAGATCCCGCACCACGGCCTCCTGGAAGCTTGCAATAAGATCCAGAGTCGCTTGCGAGCAGTGCGCACGAATGTCGTCCCGTGCTGGTTTATCTACTGTCCTTCGCCAGGCCCGGCGCTCTTCGGACTCGCGCGCAAGTTCGGAGTCGCGCACTCGATAGAGTACAGCGGTCTTCAGTCCGGAAAAGCTGAAGTCCAGCGGATTCCCGCGCATCTTGATCCGACCGAAATCGACGGCATGGGAATCACCGAAGCGGGAAAGTTTATCGATCACCGGCCCGCCGGGGTAACCGAGAGCGAGCAACTTCGCGACTTTGTCGAAGGCTTCGCCGGCGGCGTCGTCTCGCGTATGGCCCAGTTGGCGGTAATGGAATTGCGACGCGGGTTGTTCGACCACTGTCGATTCGGAGGAAACATAGAACAAGCTGGTGTGGCCTCCTGAAACCACCAACGTGATAGCGGGCAGGCCTGCTTCCGGAATGGGTTTGCCGGCAGCGCGATCCATTTTGTTTTCCAGCAGCACAGCGTGGACGTGGCCTTCCAGATGATTCACTCCCACCAGCGGTTTGCCGAGTGAAAGCGCCAGGGTTTTGCCGTAAACCAATCCCACCAAAAGCGAGCCGATTAAACCCGGGCCTTCGGTAACGGCGATCGCGTCCACGTCGTGCAAATTCACCTGTGCGCGCTGGCAGGCTTCATCCACCACCGGCTCAATGGCGCGCAAGTGCTCGCGCGAGGCGAGTTCCGGCACCACTCCGCCGTATTTCTCGTGGGTCAGCACCTGAGAGGCCACGACGCTTGCGCAGATTCGCGCGCCGTCGGCCACCAGCGCGGCCGCGGTTTCATCGCAACTGGATTCAATTCCCAAAACCAGCATGAAGTTTCCTCAAAATTCATCTTAGCACATGCTCCCCGATTGATGCTCGCCGGGAGTCGCGGTGGGCGGCAACGGTCGAATCGCGCACACGCTTTGACGAAGCCGCGAGGGAAGGATAAACTGCCAATGAAGGTGCGAAGGAGAGGCGTCGAATAAAAATCCAAGCGAGGGCAAATGCAGATTCGCAAGGCGGTATTACCCGTAGCGGGGCTTGGCACGCGGTTTTTGCCGGCCACCAAGGCCCAGCCCAAGGAAATGTTGCCAGTTGTCGACAAGCCGCTGGTGCAATACGCGGTGGAGGAGGCGGCAGCTTCCGGCATTCCCATGGTGGTGTTCGTAACCGGTCGCGGCAAGCAGGCTATTGAAAATCATTTTGACGTATCTGCAGAGCTCGAGCAGGAGCTGGCGGGAAGAGGCAAGGAAAATCTTCGCCGCGAGATGCGCTCGATTTCCGGCATGTTGCGCTTCGCCTATGTGCGCCAGCAAATCGCCAGGGGCCTGGGTGACGCTATTCTGACCGCGCACGGTCTGGTGGAAGACGAGCCTTTCGCCGTCCTGCTTCCCGACGACGTGATCATGAGCCCAATTCCGTGCGTTAAACAAATGCTGACTATTTACGAACGATACGGTCACAGCGTGATTGCCATCCAGCGGGTTCCCAAGAAGTCCGTCTCGAGTTATGGAATCATCCGCGGGCGCCCCGTACCCGACTTCGATTGTCCCGGCCGGCTTTTCCGGATTGAGGACATGATTGAGAAGCCCGCGCCTTCGCAGGCACCCTCCAATCTGGCGGTGATCGGCCGCTATATTCTAAATCCGGGGATTTGGAAGGCGCTCACGAATGTGGTTCCCGGGGCGGGCGGCGAGATTCAACTGACTGACGGGCTGCGGCGGCTGCTCGCCAAAGAGCCGATCTACGGATACGTCTTCGAGGGTGAGCGCTACGATGCAGGAGACAAGCTGGGCTTCCTAAAAGCCACCGTAGAGATTGCTTTGAATCGGCCCGATCTTGGCAAAGCCTTCCGGCGATATCTGCAATCGCTCGACCTATGAGGAGCGACGTAAACCAGAGAGCCGACCCCGCCCAAGCGGGACCGCGGCTTCAACGATTGCGAACACACTGATACCTCCATGTACATAATCGGAATTCCTGATTCAAAGTTCGTCAGTCTTTGCTGGGCGTAGCCTTGGCAGGCTCTTTGGGTTTGCTGGCTTCTTTCTCTTTCTTATCTGAAGAAGGCGCAGATGAATCTGAGGAACTGCTCCCACTGGCGGCGGAGGATTTCTTGGCATAGTCGGTGACGTACCAACCTGCTCCCTTGAATTGTATGGCCGGGGGTGACAGCAGCCGCTCGAGTTTGCCGCCGCAATGCTGGCATTTGGTGAGAGGCGGGTCGGAGAATTTCTGAATCTTCTCTACAACTCGCCCGCACTTCTTGCATTGATATTCGTAGAGCGGCAACTCGAACCTCCTTGTTCAGTAAGCCGTGTTTCAATTATAACCGGGCGCGGCGAAGCCGTCAAAAGGCGGCGGCCAGGCGCTGATGAGCGATGCTGGTAGACTCCAGGCCAAACAGAAGCGATGGGATTTAGCCGAGCAGTGGCTGTCTGCCATTCCGGGAAGAACTGCGATACCATGGTTGCGTGCCAGTGTCGAGGTGTCCATGAAGGAAGCTAAAAGAGACATTGAAGGAGCGCTTCGGCAATTGGAAGCAATCGAAAAGATAATTCTGGCCGTGCCGGACCAGGAACACCGCGAACGCGCGCACCGTTCCTTGCTTCGTTGGAAATCCGAACTTATGGACCAGGCTGGGGACCCTCTTCGCAGTCATTAGAAATCATTACATCGGGCGGGGTAGGCTCCTGCCCTTGAAAGTCTGCGGTCCACCAAAGGGACTCCGGACCCATAATGCTCAGCCCAACCGGTCCATTTGCAGGGAGTTTCGGTGGCGCCCGCCTGCCGTGGCTGGGGCATCCCGGCCGCCCCCATGGGCTGGAAGCCGGTGCCACAGGGCGCATAATGCTCGTGCTCAGGGTCATTTCTTCAAGTCCTTCGTCCAATCGGTAACGAGCACCAGCGGCGGGGATGAGCCTTGTTCCGCTCTGTTCATTAGGAAACGTTCTCCATCGGGAGCCACAGAATATCCGCGGTCGCCTGGACCGGAGGCGGTGAGGGGCTGCTGGAAGAGTTGCCGCGGCGTGCCGATTTCGACGGCGGAGCCTTTCTCCTGGATACTCACTTCCATCAGTTTCCCATCCTGCGTCAAGTAATAGAGGGCACTGCCATCGTGCTTCCACATCGGCTGCACGCCGCCGCCTTGCGAAACCCCCCATTTGCCTCCACCCGCCGGAAAGGGTGAGAGATAGATTTGATAACTCCCTGACTCATCGGATTCATAGGCCACCCAGCGGCCGTCGGGTGAAAAGACCGCGGCAGAGTTATTGAATTCCGTTTGAAGGTAGGGGTAAGACTTGCGGTCGCCAAAAAGCGGCAGGACCCAAATGCCATACTTGGTTTTTCCTCCCAGGGGCTGAGACGAAAAAAGGATGTAGCGGCCATCCTGAGACCAGTCACTCGCGATTGCGACTTTACCTGGCCCCGATTCCACAAGAATATCTTCCTTGCCCGCACCTGAAGCGTCCTTGATGAAGAGATCGAACTCGGTTTGACGCAGAGATGAGTAGATGATGCGCGTGCCATCAGGAGACCACACCGGGTACCGGTTCAGACTCGAGCCAAAGGTGAATCGGGTTTGAACGCCGCGTACCAAATCTGCAAGGTAAATATCCGATTTTCCCGTTTCGCTGAGCGCCGAATACGCCACATGCTTCCCATCGGGGGAGATCCAAGGGTCGAAGCCTCCCAGCTGGCCCAACGTCTCCAATGGCTTTCCGCTCTCATCAACCCAGGTAAGGTGTACCTCCCGGGGTTCGCCTCTGCTGAGTTCATAAACAAGCAGGCCGGTCTGGGAAACGCCGAAAATGCCGAGACGGAAGAGCAATGGAGAAGCGATGTGTTCGGCGACGGGGAAGGCTTCACTTTTCAGCTTCAGACTGCTGGCGTCAAATGCCTGCGCCATCAGAGTGTCGCCACGGAGAAATAGCAGATAACCGGGCGAAGCGTATAGGGCGCCGGAATCGGCCTGAAGAAGAAATTGCAGCTTGTCCGATCCCACCTCACCGGCGTAAATTCCCAGTTTAGGTGTCCCGATGGCTACAAGGTCTCCGCTTAGGAAAAGAAAATGCCGTCCGTCGGGCAGGAAGACCAGCCAGCGGTTGCTGAAATTTCCCTCCGTTGGGCTGGGGGTGGCAATGGAAGTGGGAGTTCCACCTGCCACCGGCACGCTCGAGAGCACGCCCAGCGCGTGAGCCGCAAATCCGATGACGTCTCGGCCCCAGGCGCCGCCGCGTGCGGTATCCGCCTCGCACACCAGCACGGGGGGCCCGCCCGCCACGTCAATCTTCTTCCTTCTTCAGCTTGCCGTCCTGGGAAAAGCCGATATACCGGCTGTCCGGCGACCAGAAGGGAAATTCTCCGCCTTCGGTGCCTTCCAGACGCTGCGCGCTGAGCGAATCGAGCGGCCGCACCCACAGCGCCTCTTTGCCGGAAGCGTCAGTGGCTGGAAAGACCAGCCGCGCTCCATCCGGTGAAAGAGCCGGCGCGCCTTCGGGCGAGTTGAACTCAAACTTGACGTTTTCCGGCGCAGTAATAAGCGCGCGGATGGGGGGCGCGGGCGAAGGCCTGCCGAAATAGGCGATTGCGAGGGCGGCGACGGCCAACAGACTGGCAGCAACCACGGCCCACGGCAGAGCGCGGCGCCCCGGCGGCGGGTTCCGTGAGGGCGGGCACAAGGCCCGCCTCTACCGCCCTGCTCAGGGTTTCTTCAATGATAATCCGCGCTTCGCCGATGGCCTGCAAACGGCGCCGCGGATCCTTCTCCAGGCAACGCCGCAGCAGCTTTTGAATCGAAGGCGGAGTCGAGGCGGGCAGCGCTTGCCACTCCGGTTCGGCCCGCACCACAGCGGCAAGCACGTCGGTCACGGTCTCACCCGTGAAGACTTGATGGCCCGTTAGCATTTCGAAGAGCACGCAGCCAAATGCCCAGATATCCGCCCGGCGATCCACCGGCTTGCCCTTCGCTTGCTCGGGCGCCATGTACGCGGCCGTGCCGAGAATCACGCCTGCCTGCGTGGCGGCAACGCTGATGGTGGGTGAGTTGACGCGATTCGTGCCCGCGGCCTCTGTCGCCAGGGCTTTGGCCAGTCCGAAATCGAGCAGCTTTACCTTCCCATCGCCAGTCACTTTCGCATTCGCTGGCTTCAGGTCGCGATGGACGATGCCTTTTTCGTGCGCATATTCCAACGCTTCGGCAATCTGCTGAGCCACTGGCAACGCTTCATCCAGGTGCAGCGGACCTTGGATGATCCGGTCGGCCAGCGTCGGACCATCGACCAGTTCCATCACCAGGGCGCGCGTGGGAGTGGATTCCTCCACGCCGTAAATCGCCGCCAGATTGGGATGGCTCACTGATGCGAGCACCTGCGCTTCGCGTTCAAAGCGCGCCATGCGCTCGGCGTCTTTCGAAAAAGCTTCCGGCAGTACCTTCAGGGCCACTTCGCGGCCCAGCTTGGTGTCGCGCGCGCGATAGACTTCCCCCATTCCACCCGCGCCCAGCGGCGAGAGGATTTCATAGATTCCCAGCCGAGTTCCGGTTGTCAAAGGCATGGCCTGCCGCAGGATTATACCAGAGGGAATTGTCGGGGTAATTCCATCCGCGTTGCGCGATAGTGCCTCAGTTTGATTTTTTGAGCAGGCTTCGGAAAGTCCGGAGTTGTAGCGCGGCTGTCCCCACCCGCGTAACCGTCACGGGTGGGGACAGCCGCGCTACAGATTTCAAACTGAGGCACTACTCATTGCGCAGCGCCTTGAGCAGATTTAACCGATTTGAGATTTGAAAAAGCTGGAGCCGGCGACCAGACTTGAACTGGTGACCCTCGGTTTACGAAACCGATGCTCTACCGACTGAGCTACGCCGGCCGAAAGAGACAAAAATGCTCACCCACCAAGTCAAGCGTTTCCGCTTTTCCAGCGGGTGAGCATTTTCAGAGGAGAATAGAACGACGGACGCGCTCCGCCTTCTAAGCTCCTAGCGAGTCTAGAAAAACCCTCCAGCCCTGTCAAGGAAATTTTCGATAATTTTTATTCAAATTAAGCCATTAATTTTCAACAACTTACATGAATGCGGTGTAGATCCTTCCAAAAGGTCGAAAAATTCAAGAAAAACCCGCAAAATCACCTCATCTTAAATATAACCAATTGATTCCAAAAGACTTTCTACGTTTTCAAATTTAACCGGATCAATTGATCTTCATCGGTATGCCCCCAGCTCGATTCGGGAAAGTATTTTAATGCAATTCGCTTCGACAGGTAGAAAGCAACGCCGGCTATGAGGCAAGCTCCAATCAAATATGCCGTGAGAAGCAGGATCGCGAGGATCATGTGAACCACTTGGAGCGTAAAAGTCCTCTGCGGATTCGGCGGCTGATCCCAACTGACGCTCGATTTAACTTGGAACTGATTCAGCAGATTAGAAGCCTGAGCGGAATTCCCGGCGTCTAGAACCAGGAAAACATAAGTCAACCGCCGCCTTCCATAAACGGAGTTTTCGCCGGTGTCATGATTCAAGGCCAGAAAATCGCTAAGAGCTCCGAAGCGGACGCGAGCAATCTGGGGCGTTGGATAGTTGATGGAGAGCAAAGTTGCCGAACCCTTTTCGGTTTTGTACTGGCCCAATTGCAATTCCGCGCCCTGGTCAAATCCAATCAAGTCCGTGCGGAAGGAGGGAAGCAGGCGTTTCGCGGCCTGCAATCCGAGCACATATTTCTCGCTTCCCGGCACCAACCCGTTCGGCGGCATCGGAGGGGGCAAGCTGCCCATCTCGCTTTTGGTTAATTGATCTCCGCCCACAAAAGTCATCAGCGCGCGGAAATCCGCATCATTAAGGGCTGGATCCTTCCCGCGCGGAAACCGGATAAAGTTATCGCCACGCGCCATCAGGACCTGATTTGCATCGCCGATCGCCAACTCAAAGCCTTTTTCAGGCGTCATCTCAGGCGTTTGATAGAACGTCAGCAGCCCATATGCCGAAACCATGTCGGGCGCAGGTTCCACAATCACTTCGGTACGTATCTTGTCCAACTGATAGGTTCGGAAGTCCAGGGACTTAACGCCGTATTCTCTTTCGATCGCGGGGTCGCCACCAAATCGGGTTACCTCAGAAACGGGAGAGGGCGTGGAGACCACCTGCCGCCAACCGGCAGCCGGCGCCAAGTGGACGAACAAGGGTTTCTGTTGGGCAAAGGAAAAGACAGGCACGGCAGTAAGCACGGCCATCAGCCAAGCGTGCTTCGCAAATTTCCCTGCCATAGGTCTTAGAATATCAAAAATCCGAACCGGTTGCTCTGGAAGTTTGGTCGGAAGCGAGCCGTTGCGCAGTCCGCATTTCGCCGAGGTTCCTGACGTAGCCCACGATTCCTTCGTAGAGCGCGTAGGCGATTTTCTCCCGATAGTCAGAACGCTTCAAAAGGTGCTCATCGCGGGGATTGCTGAGAAAAGAGATTTCCGCGAGCACGGACGGCATGTTGGCTCCGATCAGGACCACAAAAGGAGCTTTCTTAATGCCGCGATCGCGCTGCGCACCGCTCACCTTCGTCACTCGGGTGTAAACCTCGTGCTGCACATCGCGGGCAAAGTCCTGCGATTCCTCAATCTTTTCCGTCAAGGCGATTTTCTTGATCAAATCCTGAAGTTGGTGAACGGCTTCCTGTGAAGTCGCGTTTTCGCGAGCCGCCACTTCCAGGGCGTCGGTGTTGGAAGTGAAATTCAGATAATAAGTTTCGATGCCGCGCGCGCTCTTGTCCGGGCTGGCGTTGGCATGAATCGAAATGAACAGATCCGCACCTTTTTCATTGGCGATGGCCGTGCGCTCCTCCAGGGGGATGAAGGTATCGTCCGTGCGCGTCATCACCACCTCGCAGCCCGTGTTCTGTTCCAGGAGCTTGCGCAACTTCAGCCCCACATCCAGCACAACATCCTTTTCCTCCAGCCCCGTAGGTCCAATGGTTCCGGTGTCGTGCCCGCCGTGACCGGGGTCAATGACGATGCGGCCAATCTTCAAGCCCAGAGCACGGGTGAGAGTTGTGGAACCGGTATCGGTGGTGGCCGCCGGCTGAGCCGGGGGAGCGACGTCGGCCGATTGAGTCTTGGAAGTGGTTTTCTCACTCGAATCTGCGGGCGGAGGGGGACTGTCGTAGGTCGTAGTTTTGTCCTGATTCTCGGGCGGAGGTGGAGGTTCGGATTTCGCCTGGGCGGGGGCCTCGCCGCGAGTCGTGGAAACAGTTTCGGATGCCGCCGGCGCAGTGGTTTTCGCTGGTTGAGGCGTTTCAGCGGCGGGCTTGGGCTCCGGCTTTTTGCCGGCCAGGAGAGTTGGCGTTGTGCCTTGAACGTCAATCACCAGGCGGAAGGGATTGGGGAGCGTGAAAATCGAATAGGTCTCGATTTTGTCCACGTCCAGCACAACGCGCGTGACGTCAGCAGAGAATTGTGCCAGACGGATCTGCTTGAGAAAGCCGTTTTCCACCGGAAACGATTTGCCCAGCAAGTCCGGGCTGAGGCGCGCGCCCTGAAGGTTCAGCACGATGCGGTCAGGATTGGCGAGGCGGACCGAATCAAATTTCACTTCGCTATCCACGCCAATTACGATCCGCAAATAATTCGGCCCCACCCAGCGCCGCACGGCTGTGACCAAGCGCAGTCCGGAAGTTTGTTCCTCCCTGGGGCTTTCGGCGGGCGGAGGAGAAGAATGCTCGCGAGACCTCTCCGCGGCAAGCTGGTCAAGCTGCTTCAATTGCTCTCTGGCTTCGCCAACTTTGTCTGACTTGGGATAGGTGTTGATGAACTCCTGAAACGCCTTGCGGGCCTCGACGGGGTCTTCCAGGTCCTGGCGGTAAACTTCTCCAATGGTGAACAGCGCTTCGCGTGAGATGCTGTTCTTTGGATACTGAGTCATGAGGAAGCGGTAGGACTTGATGCAATCCAGGAAGTAGGAATCGGAGGAAAGCTGGCGACCCATCTCGTGATAGAGCTCCGCCACGGCGGTGAGCGCCGCCGGCGTTTTTCCGTAGGCGGGATCGATGCGGTAGACCTGCGTATACGCATCAATCACTTTCTTGTATTCCTCTTTATTGCGCCTGCTCTCAGGATGAGCTTCCAGCGAAGCGTGCATCTGCTGGGCTTTTTCATAGGCGGCGCTGGCGCGCTGGCGGCGGGGAGATTCGTTGGCAAAAGCCGGCGCGGCGAGCATGGCGAGTCCGGCCAGGAACAGCGCCCATTGGAACGGCTTCCGTAAGCCTATAACCCTCAAATTTTTCCTCATGCTGCCGGAGAAGTTGTCAGCATTTCGCCATTAGCTCTCGAAGGCGGCAATGATGAAATCCGGCCACTGACGACGGACCGCTGACCAAGGACGATTTTCCAATTCACTCAACATTGGTGAAGTGCACAACCCCGTACTGGTCGACGTAGCGCGTGATCGGAGCCTGGGGCGGTTCCTTAGGCGTGGCCTTTTCCGGGACTGGCGGCGCGCTCGGTGAACTCCCCGATTGATAGATGCTTTTTACCTTGCGCACGTAACTCTGCGTTTCAGGGATTGCCGGGATGCCGCCGGAGCGTTGCACCGTATGCTCACCGGAATTGTAAGCCGCGAGCGAAAGCGATACATTGCCCCCGAAGAGGCCCATCAGGTACTTGAGATAGGTGACGCCCCCCTCCAGATTCTGCTGGGGATCGAACGGGTTGGCCACGCCGAATCGTTGCGCGGTGGCCGGAACCAATTGCATCAACCCCATCGCCCCTTTGTTGGAGACAGCTTTGGGATCGTAGTCCGATTCCACACGAATGATGGCGCGAACCAAATCCGGGTCCACTTGATACCGGCTGGAAACCTGTTGCACCAGTTGGTCGATGTCCGCGGCGGTGGCAACCGACGCCCCGGAGCGAAAACTGCGTGTCATCCAATCCACGCGGTTGGCGGTTTCACAAGTGTTGACGTAAATTTTGTGCCCGTTTTCGTCCACCAACACCACAATCTGGTCGGCGAGAGCAAAAGAGGGAAGAAGAGTGAAGAGCAGTAGCCCGCCCAGCACCACAACCCGGCAAGAATGGATGCAGTTACACATAGATATCCAGGTTCCGCTTATGCGGAATCCGCCTAAACTTGAACCCCTCCATTCAACCAAGCCGCAGCCCCGCTTCGCAACTCCCGGGAACTATTTCAGGAGTCTTGCCTGGCGCCTACACTCCTGAAGAGATATCGCCAAAGCGGGCCTTTCACTTGAGAGAGATTATATCATTGGGCGCAAGCTTATAGCTGCCAAATGCATCTTCGCCTCCACCTCTAATTCCGAATCGGGTGACCTTGAATCTTTTGCTTGAGAGAAGATCCATTTGCCACGATTCCAAATTCTGTAGTGCGGGTGTCCCCACCCGCGAGGGTCACGCGGTTGCCGACCACAAATCTTCAGGCGCGGCTCTAATCCCTTGGGAGGTCCCCCGGCTCTGCCGGGGTGGCAGTCTGAGTTTGACAGGTCCGGGAATCAGCAAGTTGTGGGCTTTAATCGTTTTGAACGGACCCCAACTCCCCTCCCCCGCTTCCCTCTCCGCCGGGGAGAAGGGGTGATCGGGTGAGGGGTTTCTTTCCGGTGGTCAGGCCCCTTTGAGGGGCCAGCCACCGCAAAGCCTCCAGCTTTGCCGGAGGGTGATTACTCGACAAGAGCCTGTGGAATTGTCCACCTTCTTAGCGTGTATCTTAATTTTTTTCAGAAACATATTGGCTTTCTCGCCCGTGCAAACGATAACTGGCTATTTATCAAATACATTCGCGCCCAAAGCGGCAGCAAGCTGGCGCACTCCATAATGCGTCCACGTCACAAAGTTTATTTCCAAGTGATAAATAACTTTCGAAGTACTAAAATTGCTGTATTCTCCACTGAGATCGAGACCGTGAAGCAGATCGGAGTCAGGTTGGGATTCCATCCGCTCCTGCCGCACTCCTGCCAGTACTCGAGGGCTGAAACATGCTGCCGAGCCGTGCAGTCAAGAGTGACTGCGCCACTTGGCAAAACCTGTAAAATGGCCTTTCATGTGGCGCGTGCTTGGGAGGGCTTATTCCTGGCTATTTGGTCCCGAGGATTCGGGGCATTTTTGGCCGCGGTGGATTTGGCTTCGGGCCCTGGGGTTGATTTTCTTTTCGGCCTTCTACTCCTGGTTTTTCCAGATCCGCGGATTAATAGGTCCAAATGGATTGCTTCCTGCCGGCGAGTTTTTAGAGCAAGCTGCTGAGCAATTTGGAGCGAAGCGTTTCTGGATGGCTCCCACCCTGCTCTGGTTCGCTTCGAGCGATCAAGCCCTCATTACGCTCTGCGTGATTGGTCTCGTCGCCTCTGTGCTGCTGGTTGTGAACGTTTGGCCGCGCGGCATGATTGCGGTTTGCTTTTTGGTTTTTCTTTCGATTATCAGCGCCGCGCAGGATTTTGCTTCTTACCAATCTGACGGAATGCTGCTGGCGGCGGGATTTCTGAGCTTGTTTTTCGCACCAGCGGGATTCTGGCCGTGGCTAGGCAAGAGATCCCCGCCTTCGCGCGCCGGCTTGTTTCTGCTCCAGTGGCTCTGGTTCCAGATTTACTTCGAGTCGGGAGTGGTGAAGTGGGCGAGCGGCGATCCGGGGTGGCGACACCTGACCGCGCTCGATCATTACTACGAAAACGGCCCGCTGCCCGATTGGATCGGCTGGTACGCGCAGCAGCTTCCTCATGCATTTCAAGCCAGTGTGACGGTTGCAACTCTGCTGATTGAAATATTCGTCGTCTGGATGCTCTTTCTGCCCCGAAAGTATCGCCGCATTTGTTTTTGCATCGTCACGCCGTTCCAAATCGGAATTATCCTGACGGCGAACCTCGCGTTCTTGAATTACTTCACGCTGGCGTTGGGGTTTTTGCTTCTCGATGATGAGATTCTTAATGCTGTGCTCCGTCGTGTCGGCTTAGTCGGCAAGACCCCTATGCCCTCGGCCCCTATCCCCCAAACGGGTGAGGGGAGAAAGGAAAACTGGTTCGCATCCAAAATCGTGAAGCCAGCCTCGCTCACTATTCGCGGCTTCTTCCTGACCTGGATTTTCTACAACACGGCTGCGCAGATTTTGCTGATGTTCATTCCCATACTGCCGCTCCCGGTTTCGCCCATCGAAGCGCTTGAGCCGTTCCGCGTTTCCGATCGCTACGGTTTGTTTGCGGCGATGACCACAGCGAGATATGAAATCGAATTCCAGGGCACGCGCGATGGCGTGAACTGGATTGCCTATCCGTTCCGCTACAAACCGCAGGACCCGCACGAGGTGCCGAAAATCTTCGCTCCCTACCAGCCGCGTTTCGATTGGAATTTGTGGTTTGCTTCACTCGGTGGGTGGCGCGAATACCCCTTTGTTCTGAGCACGGAGGTTCACTTGCTCAAGAACACGCCACAGGTGCTGGCACTCTTTGCGGAAAATCCTTTTGGCAACGACCCGCCGCGCCAGGTTCGCGCCGTGGAATGGCAGTACTGGTTCACCGACCTCGCGACAAAGCGCAAGGAAGGCTTGTGGTGGCGGCGCAAGTTCATCGGGCTCTACGCGCCTTCTCTCGAACGCGAACCGGACGGCAAAATCGAGATGACCGAAAACCCTGATCGCGCTACCGGCCCGTGATCCCAATTCCTGCCTTTGGCTTACTCATGCCTTAGGGCGATCATGGGGTCCACGCTTGCCGCGCGGCGCGCGGGGAGGTAGCAGGCGATCAGGGCCACGCTGACGAGCACAACCGCTACGCCCGCGAACGTCAGCGGATCCGTCGCAGTTATGCCGAAAAGCAGGCTTGCCGTCAGCCGGGCGAGCGCCAGCGCACTCGCGGTGCCAATCCCCACACCCCAAAGCGCGAGCTTCGCGCCTTGTCCTGCCACCAGCCGCACCACCCCGCCACGCTGCGCCCCAAGCGCAAGCCGAATGCCAATCTCATGCGTGCGCTGCGCTGTGTGAAACGCCAGCGCGCCGTAGAGCCCTATCGTGGCTAGAAGGAGCGCGGCCGCCGCGAACACGCTCAGCAAGAACGTATTGAACCGGCGCGGTGCGATGGAACTCTCAAGAACCTGCTGCATCATGCGCACGCGCGTCAGCGGTTCAGCGGGATCAATGGCGTGCACGGCGGACCGCAATCCGGCGATGATCGACGCATTCGCGCGCACCGCCACATTCAGAGTGTTGCATTGCCCTTGCATGGCGCCTTCTGCACAATCCTGGAGATAAGGCTCATACGTGTGCGCCTGCGTGGGCTTATCCAGTGCATCGTCTTTCACATCGCCTACCACGCCCACCACGGTCAGCCATGGCGAATGTGATTGCGTCGGGCCCCATTTCACCCTTTTTCCGATAGGGTCTTCGCCGGGCCAATACCGTCTGGCCATCCCCGCGCTGATCAGCAGTACATGGGTCTTGCCTTTTTCTTCTTCGGGAGTAAACAG
>JASHTO010000682.1 GCA_030040515.1 Terriglobia bacterium | reverse complement strand
TTAATTTCAACGGCGCCCGCTTTTGCCTGGCCGCAAACGGCATCGACTTTTTCTTCGACCACGTTCCGAATCCCCGAAAAATGACTTTAATGGGACCCTCCGACGAGGATATCGATGAATACGCGGAGCAGACCCTCAGCAATGCGAAGCAGCCGTTTTTCGCGGAAGTTATGACCCTGAGCGGCCACTTCCCTTTCATCGATGCGGGGGACGGCTGGGGAAATCATCAACTTGCGAAGGAGCAGGAACCCACCTACGAAAATTATGTCCGCGCCATCGAGTACTCCGATCGGGCGGTGGGAGGATTCCTAGCGGCTGCCCAGAAAACCGATTGGGGCAGGAACACGATTTTCCTGGTCACTGGCGACCATGGGGTTTGGATTTTTCCCGATGACAAGTCGATCGACCGCATCCGAAAAAACGAAATTTACCACCGGCTGCCCTTTATCCTGTGGAGTCCGCAACTCATCAAACCCGCCGAGAACAATACACTGGGAAGCCAGATCGACATTACGCCCACCATTCTGGATTTCCTGGGGCTTTATCAGGTCAACAATTTTTTGGGAACAAGCCTTTTGCGCCAGGACACAGGCCTGCGCCAGGTTTTTATGCTGCAAGACCAGAGATGGAATTATCGCCTTGGAAATGAGTACGTTTATGATGCGGGCGCTGAGGCTTTTACGGACCATTTTCCTTATATTTCAGGTGACTACTCCTCAGAATTCGAACATCAGGCTTTTACTTTGGACGAAGATCTGCTGCGCTGCGAAAATCCGAACTTGCGGATCACCATGCCCGCCGCCCGGAAGTCTTCGCTCGAGGATTTGGTGCTTCAAAGCCTGGACTTCTATTCGTCTCTCTTTTACCGGGATCTCATCGCGCCGGCGAAATGAAGGCCACATGACTTCTTCGAATGATTGCTGGGCCCGGTCTTGGTTTGCCCGTCCGGCAAGGGTAGCGCAGAGTTACCCCGCATTTTGGGGTTACTCTGCGGTTCTTTCGGCGGGTCCTCTAAATGTCGAGAAAATTCGATCACGTGCTGCGAATCACCGCCTGGGGCGCACAATCCCGTCTTGCCGGTTAAGAACCGCGAGTAGGGCGAAGAACGCCCAACTCTGCGCTACCCACTGCTACAATTCCCTTCTCGAATTTAAATCACAATGTGATATAATTAAGAACTATGAGATCCTTGGGACAATCCGACGGCCACCGCTCATCCCGCCCCGAGGCGCTGCGCCGCCTGGCTTGGTTTCGGTATCGAATGAGGCGCTTCCAGCGCTTCAGTGAGCAGGGGGCGCGCTCCCTGAAGATCACCCCGCAGCAGCACCAGCTCATGCTGGGCGTGGCGGGATTCACCGGGCGCGGCTGGGCCACCATCTCGGAGCTGGCGGAGTTCCTGCAAGGGCGGCACAACGCCGTGGTGGGACTGGTGCAGCGCGCTGTGCAGCGGGGCCTGGTGCGCAAGGCGCAAGGCGAAAGGGACCGGAGGTTCGTGAAAGTTCATTTAACCTCCAAAGGCCACGCGATTCTGGAAAAGATTTCCCGAAGAAACATCGCCGAGCTTCGCGCCTTGCAATTCGAGATCATGAAGACTCCTCAACCGCCTCCGCATGAACTTCCCGCGGCTGCGGGCGTGGAATGAAATCCCTCAAGAGATTAACTGCTTCAAAATAAAATGAACGCATACAAACCACCGAAATGGCTGAACCCTCGATGGGCCTTAAGATATCCCCTGCTCCGTAAATTCCTCCCTCTGGTTCATGAAGACCTGGGATCCATCTATTCCCGCAGTCTCTATAAGTGGCTGATCATCTCACCGATCATCGGGATCATCACCGGCCTCACGATTACGGCCATCACGCTCATTATCCTGAAGGAAGTGTGGCCGCCGGTCCTGGGCTTTTATCTTCGCCACCACTGGGCCATGGTGCCGGGCATCACCCTGGGGTTCCTGGTCACAGGACTCATCATGCAGTACTTCACTCCCGACCCCAATGAACACTCGACGGAGGAGATCATTCGTTCCTACCACGAGCACCACGGCGCGGTTAAAATGCGGCCCTTTTTCGCCAAACTGCTTGCCGCGGTCACCACGGTGGGTTCCGGCGGCAGCGCGGCCCTGGAGGGCCCGAGCATCTACGGAGGCGGCGCCATCGGTTCCTGGATTTGGGAGAAGGCGCGGCGCTTCAAATTTGAGGGGCGAGACCGGCGCGTGATGCTGATCAGCGGCGCGGCGGCGGGCATGGGGGCGGTGTTCCGGGCGCCGCTCACCGGACTGGTGTTTGCTCTCGAGATGCCCTACCGGGACGACCTGGCTCACGAAGCACTCTTGCCTTCGCTCATTGCCTCCGTCGTCGCCTACCTGACGCTTGCGGCGTTTCTGGCGCGACGCCGATTTTCAATTTTGCCAGCTCCGCCACCTTCCATGGCAGGGACCTGGTTTGGTGCGCGCTGCTGGGGGCGCTGATTGGCCTCGCCGCCATGGTCTTCTCCACCACTTTCCGCCGGGCCCGCCAGTTTATGGTGAAGTGGTCTATTCCCCACTGGTTGAAGCTCACCCTGGGCGGCGCTCTGACGGGCGTTTGCGGGCTCATCTTCGTGCGGATCTACGAGGGGCCTCTCGTCCCCATCGGCCCCAACTACGAGGCAGTGGGAATGATCCTGGACGGGCATCATTCCGCCGCGGAACTCCTCATCTTCGGTGTTCTGAAATTGTGCTCAACCTTGTTCTCGCTCGGCTCGGGCGGGGTCAGCGCAATGTTCGTGCCCCTGTTTCTTTCCGGTGGTGCCTTTGGCACGGCCTTTGGCCAATTGGCCCTTCACACCACGGAGCTTGAGCTCTATGCGGCGGTGGGAATGGCCTCCTTTATTGCCGCGGGGTACAAGACTCCGCTGGCCGCCGTGGTTTTTGTCGCCGAGGCCACGGGCGGCCATGCCTTCATCATCCCCGCGCTCATCGGTTCCGCGGTGGCCTATGGTGTGTCCGGTGACGCCACAGTTTCCGCCGACCAGCGCTTGCACGAAGGAGTGCGAATTGCCGAGCTGCAGGACGTCAAGGTGGGCCAGATTATGCAGCGGCAGTTCGTGGGGGTGCCGCCCAGTCTCAATTTGCGTGAATTCGCTGAAGTATTTTTGCCGCAACACGGCCACACGTGTTTTCCTGTGGTGGACGATCACCGGGTTCTGGGCGTAGCAACCGTCCAAGCCCTCGCGCAGGTCGCCATCGAGAAGCGCGCGGAGGCCCAGGTGTCCGATATCGTGGATCGAAGCGTCACGCAAATCCCGCCCGATTACGATGCTGTGGATGCCTTGCAAATTCTGATGCGCGATGAAGCCCCTCCCATTCTGCTGGTCACCGAAGGGGACCACAAGTTGCAAGGAGTCGTCACCAAAGCGGACATCCTCGTGGCCATGAACGCCCGCAAGGACTTCACTTGAGTGCTGCGCCTATCTGGCTACAGTAATCATCCTCCAGCAAAGCCGGGGGATCTCCCAACCGATCAGGGCAGCGCTTTGCATTGAAGGACGCGAGCAAGGCACACGCCACGGCCGAGGCGGGCGCAGAAGGGAAGATTCTTTTGGTAGTCTGACCGAAGACCGTTGGGCGAAGACCGCGCCCGAAGCTTGGAGTCTGCGTTCCCGAAGGGACGACTGTTTCGCATGTCACACGCAGAGATTGAAATGAATCGCCGGCCGCAAGCCAAAGCGCGGGTGCGCAACGATGGAATACCAAATGGCGGTATCGGTGATTGAAGTGTCGTGCGTATTGGAGCCAGCCATCAGCATTATTTGCGCGAACCTAAAGTCGGCAATGAAATCGACCGATAATTAGGATGTGTCAAGGTCTACGCTCTGGGTAAAAGCCCTCGCCGCAGCAGTTCTTGTGATTCCTGCCTCTGTCGCCCGCCTGGGCGCGCAGCAATACAGCTTTCGCTATTACCGCACCGAGGATGGCCTCACCAACCTGGCTGTGGAAGTCCTGATGCAGGACCGAAGGGGGTTTTTGTGGGCGGGAACGGAAAACGGAGTCTTCCGGTTTGATGGCCAGTGGTTCCAACGTTACGGGGCTGCCGAAGGCCTTCCCCGCGAGGTGGTTTTGAGCCTGGGTGAAGCGCCCGATGGAAGCATTCTGGCGGGTTACCGAACGGGCCTGTACCAACAAAAGGGAGAGCGCTTTGAAAAAGTGCGGCTGCCGGACGCCCGCGGCGTGGACGGCTACAGCGGGATTGCACTTGATGGAATGGGACACACCTTCATCGCCACCGATGCCGGGTTGGTGGAGGCCACTGCCTCGGGTGGGGATGAGAGTATGGCCCTCCACCCCATCACCACGCCCGCCGAGGCAGGCGGGGCCGGAGCGCATGGAATCTTTCTGGAACCAGGAAGCGTTTGGTTTGGTTGTGGAACAAGCCTCTGCCGGATCTCCGAGGATCGAATCGCGGTTTTTGGCGAATCGGTGGGCCTGCCGCCCGGAAAGTGGATGAGCATTCGCCGGGATGGCCACGGCGACTTGTGGGTAAGCGACCAGCAGAAATTTGCGGTGCTGCGGCCGGGCGACACACGATTTGCGGTTGTCAATCCCGGGATCCCACAAGCGGCGGGGAATTGCCAAATGGAGGTTGACGCCAAGGGCCGTCTGTTGATTCCCACCATCGAAGGCGTCGGCATCGGGGAGGGCGGCCACTTTCGAACGGTCGGCATTCGGGAGGGCTTGCGGGGGCCTGTCTACTCCGTCCTGTGCGACCGGGAGGGATCCATTTGGCTTGGGCTGGGAGGCCGGGGGCTGGCGCGGTGGAGAGGGTATGACGAATGGGAGGCCTTCACCTCCGAAAGCGGACTGGCCAGCGAGTTGGTTTACAGGACTTTACCCCTGGGCAACGGCTCGGTGATGGTGGGCACGGAGGATGGCCTGTTCCTCGGCCGCCGAACCCGCGAGGGATGGTCATGGCAAAGGGAAACGCGCGTGGGCAGAATGCCGGTCCACGCCCTGGCGCGGGAAGCGGATGGAAGCATTTGGCTTGGCACGGAGCGGAACGGCGTGGCGCGCATTGACGCGCGAAGCGGCAGGGTGGAATGGTTCAAACAGGATCGCGGAATGGGAGGATTGCAACCTTACTCCCTGGCCATTGATCATCTGCACCGAATCTGGGTGGCCACGGAGCGCGGCCTCTACGTCGCACGCCTTTCTGACCGCCGGTTCCACCACGTGGATGACGTCAATCCCGGCCGATGTTTCGCGGTCATTGAGGAACCAGAGGGTGAAATTCTCGTTGGCTCCGTCTCGGGCGTCTATCGGCTGGCGGGAGGCCACTGGCGCCGGATCTCATCGCATGACGGCCTGCGCCACGATTTGGTTCTTGCTCTGGCTGCAACGAGACCCAATGAGTTTTGGGTGGGTTATTGGTATTCCGGCAGCATCACGCGGGTCAGGATTGACGGCGATCGCCTGAGCATGACCCACTTCGGCAGCGAACTGGGGTTGCGCGGGGATATGACCTATTTTCTGGGTTTCGACGCGCGCGGCCAACTGTGGGCGGGAACCGATCAAGGGGTGCGCGTCCTGACCGGAGATCACTGGGTGCAATACGACCGGAACGATGGGCTGGTTTGGGATGATTGCGATCACAATGGCTTTGCCGCGGACCCGGACGGCTCCATCTGGATCGGAACCAGCGGTGGACTGGCACACTTTACCCCAAACCCCGAACTTCCGCCCGTTCGGCCACAATCGGTCATCTTCACCCGATTGACCGTGGGGACAAAGGGATTGGATGATGGCCGCTTTATTTCCGTAAACCACACTTCCAATTCGCTGACGGCGCGCTATGCCTCCCTCACGTTCGCTCACGGAACATCTGTGCTTTTCCGCTATCGGCTTCAACCGCTTTTTGAAGACTGGCGTGAAACCGCGGAACAGGAACTGCAATTCCTGGGGCTTCCCCCCAATGATTATCGGCTGGAAGTGCAGGCGCGGGATCGCGGGGGCCATTGGAGTGGCGTGGCGGCGGTGTTCAGCTTTGAAATCCGGCCGCCCTGGTGGCGCACCTGGTGGTTCCTGGCCCTGTTAGGCTTGACGCCGCCTGCCACCGTCCTTTTCCTGCTCCGCCGGCGAAACCAACGGCAAAAAGCGATTTGGAAGGAGCTGGAGGAAGCCGTTACAGCGCGAACCGCGGAATTGGCACAAGAGAAGGCGCTCGTGGAGCGGGAAAAGGTGCGGGCGGAGCAAGAAACGCTGCGCGCCGACGCCGCCAACCGCGCCAAGAGTGAATTCCTGGCCAACATGAGCCATGAGATCCGCACTCCCATGAATGGCGTCGTGGGGATGACCGACCTCCTTCTGGATACCAAATTGAGCCCCGAACAGCGGGAATACGCCAGCATCGTCAGGGCTTCCGCTGAGTCTCTGCTCACCATCATCAATGATATTCTGGATTTCTCCAAGATCGAGGCGGGCAAGTTCGAGCTGGAATCGCTGGAATTTGACCTGCGGTCCAGCATAGAGCCCTCGCTGAAGACGCTGGCCCACCGCGCTCATCAAATAGGCCTGGAGCTGAACTGCTCGATCGAACCCGACGTTCCGGAGACGCTGATCGGCGATCCCAGCCGCGTTCGGCAAGTTCTCATCAACCTGATCGGCAATTCCCTGAAATTCACCAAAAAAGGAGAAATCAACCTGCGAGTGCAGCGGGAGGCTGGGAATGATGAATCCCTCCAACTTCACTTCCGCGTGGAGGACACGGGCATCGGGATTCCTCTCGAAAAACAGCAAAGCATCTTCGAGGCCTTTACTCAGGCCGATGGCTCCACGGCCCGGCGCTTCGGAGGTACCGGTTTGGGATTGACCATCAGCCGCCAATTGGTGGGAATGATGGGAGGGCGAATCTGGGTTGAAAGCGTGCCGGGCGAGGGGAGCACCTTCCACTTCACTGCCAACTTCGGCATTCCCCAAACCTCCCGGCTTTCACCGCCCATCCAAAAGGACACGCTAAAGGGAATGCGGGCTCTGGTGGTGGACGACAATCTGACCAATCGCCGGATCCTGGATCGCCTGCTCAACGGTTGGGGGATGATGCCGACATTAGCGGAGGACGGCGTTCAGGCCCTCCAGACCCTGATCCAGGCTCACCACGCGGGCGAACCTTTTCCCCTCGTCCTGACGGACGGCCACATGCCCCTCATGGATGGGTTCCAGCTTGCCGAGGAGATCAGAAAGAATCCCGAGCTTGCCGGCACTACGATCATGATGTTGACCTCTACGGGAAAGCGCGGGGATGGGGCGCGTTGCCGCGAACTGGGGGTCGCAGTTTATCTCACCAAGCCTGTCGGCCAGGCGGAACTGCTCGATGCAGTGCTGCGGGCGGCAGGGTCGAGGCCTTCTATGGATAACCCACCGCTCGTCACTCGCCACTCCATGCGCGAGGAACAACGCCCGCTGCGCATCCTGCTCGCGGAGGACAATCCCGTGAACCAGATGCTGGCCTCGCGGGTGCTGGAAAAACATGGCCACAGCGTGGTTACGGCCGCAAACGGCCGTCAAGCGCTGGAGCGAATTGAGAGCGAGCGCTTTGATTTGGTGCTCATGGATGTGCAGATGCCGGAGATTGACGGATTCCAGGCCACTGCCAGGATTCGTCAAATGGAAGAAGGAACAGGTGTGCATCTGCCCGTCGTCGCCATGACGGCCCACGCCATGCACGGCGACAAGGAACGCTGCCTGGCCGCGGGAATGGACGGCTACGTCTCAAAACCCATCAACATTAAGGATCTGCTGGGAGTTCTCCAGGCCGTGATGGAGAAGTCCGCCGTAGCCCCTGAAGACACCCTTTCCGGACAGCGCGTGCCATGACGGCCAAGGTGCCGACGGCAAGCCGGGAGGGCCTTGACCCACCTGGGCCTCACATTCCCTCCGCAGAACCCGAATCCGCTGGTAGAATAGGGTATGGGGCTTTACGTCGATTCGCGTATGCGACGGGCCTGCTCAAGCTTTGATTTGCAAGCCTCTGCCTGCGGGCAGGTGAAACACTCCACCCGATGACGAAATGGGAAACTCCGGCCCAAATCTGACGGATTCGCGTGCTCATCCCTCCTCCGCGAAGAACTCCTCGTGGAAAATCGAGGTGTTACTCGCCGGCAGTTGGCGGGGCGCCACCTGTACTTTGCTCTCGCGAGGGCATCATCACATCATCGTTGACACCGGAATGCCCCATGAGGCCCACCGCCTTCTCAACGCGCTGGAAAAGCGCGGAATCCACCCCAATGACGTCCGCATGGTCATCAACACACATTTCCACGTTGACCATGTTCTGAACAATTGCTTGTTTCCTCAGAGTGAGATTTACGGCTCGCAGCAGTCGCACGACTGGTGTTGCGAAGCTTACTCCGATTTGCTGGACGAGCAGAACTGGGTGAAGCTGGGCCTAAAGTATTACCCGGAGTCGGCCGATTATGAAAGGACCTCGGAATTGATGCACGCTCTGCGCCGCTTTGCCTTGCGCTGGTGGGACCGCAAACGCCTGGGCGACCCTTCGCGCTTTCGTTGGATCGAAACCCACCCCGTGCCGGATGACTTGGAATTTCTAGTGACCAATGGCCATGTGCCCGGCCATGTTTCCGTAATTGTCCATAAGGGAAGTTCACCCACCATTATCGCCGGTGACGCCGTGCTGACGCGTGAGCACGACGAAAACGTTTTCACCATGATCCCGCACAACCGCAAGCAATTCCAGCTCGATCGTGAACGAATCCTTTCCATGTTGGGGCACATTTTGCCGGGGCACGACGATGCCTTTTCCAATTCCGGCGGCGAGCCGCATACCTCATCGTGAAGTGCCGCCGGACCGTCCCGCGGCGCAATGCTTCCACAAGAATTCACACTCAGGCCATGTTGCAGTAACCAGAAGATTGCAATCTCGCAAGGCCGCAATGTTCGACTTTGGTACTAAAGTGCGAAACGGATGCCCGGATTCGTCTTGACAATTCGGGATCAGTTAGCCAGAATGATAACGACCCTTCGGTAAGACAATATGTCTGAGGTTGAAGAGACCTCCTGTCCTTCCGAAGCTCGCGTGAAGGGAGACCCTTTTGGCTCCAAATTCTCTGCGTCGCAAGATACTTATCATCGAAGACGAACCATCGATCCGCAACGTGCTGTATGTTCTACTTGCCAGCCTGGGATGCGAGGGCGATGTCGCCACGGATGCCCAGCAGGCGCTGGCAATGATCCGGCGCGACCGCTTTGATGCCGTATTGCTTGACCTCCGCTGCGCTCACCTGCCGCTTGAGCAGATGGTTTCCGCCATTACGGAGCTCCGGCCAAGTCTGGTGGGGCGCGTGCTCGTAATCACCGGCGAAGTTTCCGACCCCCACACGCTCGAAACGCTCGCTCGCGAGGCCGTGCCGCATGTTTCGAGCAATCGTGTGAATGCCGACCTCTGCTGGCGGCTGCAAACGCTGCTCGGTTTCGCACGCTAAATTTCCCTTTTTGGAAAATGCCGGAATGTCATCCTGGAGCGCGGGTGTCTGCGTCCGGGTTTGGAATTCATTTACAGATCGCGGGGGCGGACACCCGCGCTACAGACGTTTATTGATGGGTCAAAGCTTGAGGATCGAAATATAATCCGCCAGCGCTTCCTGCCAGGGCCGCGGCGGAGAAAATCCTGCACTCTTCAGCGCCGTCATTTCCATCACGGAATATTTCAGCCGCGGAGCCCTCCGTTGCATTTGGGCATCGGGAACTCCAATGACTTTGGTGGGGTCGAGGCCTGAAAGTTCTGCCGCCGCGCGGGCCAACTCGAATCGCGTGCAAGCGCCCTGGTTGGCCAGGTGATAGAGACCGCAGCGACCGGCCTCCACCACCTCCATAATCTTCATCCCACCATCCACCGTGTGAGTCGCGTTGCCCATCTGATCGCTCGCCACCTTGTAATCCTCGCCCGCGGCAATCCTTCGCAATCCCTTTTCGACAAAATTGGTTTTGCCCGGACCAAAGAGCACCGAGACGCGAAAGATCCAATGACGCTCCACGGATTTCGCGGCCCCTTCGGCTTGCAGCTTGCTGCACCCATAAACGGTAATGGGGCCGGTGGGATCCGTCTCCACATAAGGCGTCCGCTTCTTCCCATCAAACACCGCGTCGGTAGAAATGTGAACAAGGCCAGCGCCAACTTGCCGGGCGGCATTGGCCACATTGCACGTTCCCTGATAGTTCACAAGAAATCCACGGTCCGGATCCGCTTCGCAAATGTCCAAGTCGGGAATCGCCGCCGAATGCACAATCAAGTCCGGCCGAATTCGCTGCATGGCAGTATTAAATGCCTGCGCATGGGTGATGTCGGCTGCCGCGTGGGTGAGCGGAATCACTTCATGCCGTGTCGAAAATGCCAAAACCAGGCCGTGCCCGAATAATCCTGATGCACCTGTAATCGCAATCTTCATAAGATAAGAATAGTGAGTAATCGTCCCCGGGTGAAGCTGGGGGCTTTGAAATGCTTGGCCCATCAAGGGGAGACCCCTCACCCGACCTCCTCCGTCGCCCCCCCTCTCCCCACGGGAGAGGGAAAAGCTTTTAGCGCACGAGCGCGCCAAAAACATGTTTTCCCTCTCCAAGGGGAGAGGGGGAACCGCAAAGCGGTGGGTGAGGGGTCCTTTCGGCGCGCTCGTACGTCGCCGCGGCGTCGGTAAATCTGCTCTGGTCGAAAGACTCGTTCCCCTGCTGGTAGCTTTCCCTCGCTGCCTCGCGGTCCGCCCGAGCAGCGGCGGGAAGAAGAATCAGAATAGCCAGGATTACAGAGCGCATGGCCATCCCCCTCCGTCCATTGGATCAGCCAAGCTTGCTCAATTGCTCCAGGATTTCCTTGTTGTCCGGCTGCTCGCGCAATTCGTAAACTTTCGACCAGGCGATTTTGCCGTTCTTATCCACAATAAAAACCGCGCGGTCATTGATGAACGGAATGGGGTGCTTGGTGGGCGGAAAAACACCGTAAGCCGTCGCCACCTCGGCGTAAGGCCAACGATCCGTCGCCAGAGGGTACTTCAATCCGCCCAGGTGCTTTTGAAAAGCAATGTGGGCAAATACCGAGTCGGTACAGATGCCCACCACTTGCGTGTTTGTACCGGTGAATTTGTCGAGATCCGCCTGAAATGAACCCAACTCGCTTTGGCATACCGGAGTGAAATCGAGCGGATAAAAAGCCAGAAGAACATTCTTGCCGCGATGAGCGGAGAGCTCAAATTCGCCTTGTGTTTCTCCCGTCGCACAAGTCAGTTTGAAGTCCGGCGCCGGATCTCCAACTTTTAGTACCATACGCACCTCCGGGGTTAGAATGAACTACGTGCCCCCAGCTAGTAACCATCCTCCAGCTAAACCGGAGGCTTTGCGGTGTCTGGCCCCTCAAGGGGGCGTGACCGTCACCGCCCAGAAACCCCTCACCCTATCGCCCCTTCTCCCCTCTTCCCTGGGGAGAGGGAAGAGGGGAAGGAGAGTTGCGGTGAGGGGTTCTTCGATACGACAAACGCCTACGACTTGCTGATTCCCGGAACTATCAAACTCCGGTTGCCACCCCGGCAAAGCTGCGGGGTCTCCCAACGGATTAGACGCATACGCGCAGAAAATATTTTGATTTTTTATGGCCAAATTCTCGACACGCAATTCTAGCCGAAGAATATCGGCAAAAAGAAGTGTGCGGAAACCTTGCAGAACAGGGTCCAGGTCCCTGACTCAATACTTGGGAACTGAGGGGTCCACCTGGTCTGACCAGGCCAGAATTCCGCCCTTTAGATTGTGGATCTTGAGGAACCCGGCCTTCATGAGCAGGTCCACAGCTTTGGCGCTGCGCATTCCGGATTTGCAATGCACCACAATCTCATCCGCGGAATCCAACTCACTCATTCGTTTTGGCACTTCGCCAAGCGGAATAAGTTTGGAGCCCGGGATGCGGCAAATCTGGTATTCGTGCGGCTCGCGAACGTCAATCAGCACGAAGGGATCATGCGCGTCCATCTTCTTCTTCAACTCCATCGGGGTGATCTCAGGTATGCCGGTTTGCACGGGTGTATGCTCATCGCCGCGAATTCCGCAGAACTGCTCGTAATCGATCAGCCTGGTGATTGTACGATTTGTTCCGCAGATCGGGCAATCGGGATTCTTGCGCAGCTTGAGCTCGCGAAACTTCATCCCCAGCGCGTCAAAAAGCAACAGGCGGCCAATCAGCGGCTCGCCCCGGCCGAGAATGAGCTTGATCACTTCCATCGCCTGAATGCAGCCCATGATGCCGGGAAGAACGCCCAGTACCCCACCTTCAGCGCAACTGGGAACCAGGCCCGGCGGAGGCGGCTCGGGATACAGGCATCGGTAGCAGGGGCCC
This sequence comes from Terriglobia bacterium, assembly GCA_030040515.1. Classification (GTDB taxonomy): domain Bacteria; phylum Acidobacteriota; class Terriglobia; order UBA7540; family UBA7540; genus Bog-366. The sequence continues at coordinate 6,476 of JASHTO010000682.1, read as the reverse complement.
TTGTCAGCGTAGAAAATCGAAGCCTGGCCTTCAAAACGAAAAATGCTGGCGTAGACGTTGGGCTTGCCGAGCAAGACGCACGCGTCATTCACCAGGTAACGTGTGGGGAAATTATCAGTACCATCGGCTACGACGTCGTAATCCTTAAAAATATCGAGCGCGTTGTCGCTGCTCAAGCGTACTTCGTGCGTCACGATCTCTACGTTGGGATTGATTTCCAGCAATGTGTCACGCGCGGAGTCCAATTTGGCGCGGCCCACGTCACTCGTGCCGTGAATCACCTGCCGTTGCAGGTTGGTGAAATCCACGACGTCGAAATCCACCATACCGAGCTTGCCCACACCCGCGGCGCCCAGATAAAGCGCCAGCGGCGCGCCCAATCCGCCCGCGCCGATGCAGAGCACTTTGGCCTGCTTCAACTTTAACTGCCCGTCCATACCCACTTCCGGCATGATCAGGTGGCGGCTGTAGCGCAGAATCTCGTCCTTGCTCAATTGTGCGGCCGAATTCATTGTTGCGGTGCTCATTGCGATTCCTCTTGGGTGGGAGCTCCGGCTAGTTACAACACAGGTCACGCCCCGCGCCACACGCGAACGCCGACCCGCCGGCAATGGAGGGAACGATGCTGATCACATCATTGTCTTTCAGAGGAGTCTTTTCCTTCTCGAGGAATCGAATGTCTTCGTCGCCGACATAGATATTCACGAAGCTTCGCAGCTTGCCTTCGTCAGTGTAGAGGTGCTTACGCAGGTCCCCGTACTGGGCAATGATGGCTCCCAGCGCCTCGGCCACCGTCTTTGCCTGAACTTCCATCGACTCCTTTTTTTCCGCATATTGCCGGAGCGGAGTCGGAATGATTACCTTGACTGCCATCAGATCTCCTTCACTCGTTCATAATTTGATGCGGCAGGCCACCGAAGGATTCCCAACCCCCGGGTCCCTTGTCTCCAGATTCGATATCCCGGCTAAAGGACTGGTCCACACTTCAGGAACTCGAATGAACCACGACTTCGGGATCAAAGGCAGATCGATCCTCGACCAGCACCCAGCTCGTCAATTCTTTGGGTGTGCCCTTTTCAACCGCGATTATAACATAGGAATACCACGGCCAGGCGTGGTCACGGTCGTAATTCGACGGACGCGCGGGGTGGTCAGGGTGGGAGTGGTAATAGCCAAGCACATCCAGCCCTCTCTTTCGCGCTTCCTTTTCAACGCGCAACTGGTCAAGAGGATCGATCAGAAAACGATTCTTCTCCGTTTCCCTGCCGGGATCGCCAAGCGGCAAGAGCTCCTGCGCGCGGCTTGGATCGTGGCGCAAATTCTTGAGCGCCACAATCTCCGTGACTGTTTTTTCGTCCCCATCAGCTTTCCCTAACATCATTCCACAGCATTCGCTGGGGTAATCGCGTGAGCCATGCGCGCAGATTGCGTCCGAATGCGCCTTGTTTAATCGAAGAGACATGGCTAATTGATATCACAAATGTTGACGACCCGCGAATCCGCTACCTTCCCTCGTCCCAAAACCGCTCGCTCAAATACTTGTCGCCGCTGTCGGGGAAAATGGTCACCACCATGCCGCGGGTCAGGCGGTCCGCAACTTTGAGCGCCGCCACCAGGGCCGCGCCGGAGGAGATTCCCACGAGCAGACCTTCCTCGCGCGCCAGGCGCAGCGTCATGCGGTGTGCATCTTCGGTTGAAATTTCCAGGTTCGCGTCGGCCACGCTGGGTTCGTAAATTCCCGGCCTGATGGCGCTGGGCATGTGCTTCATGCCCTCGAGCCCATGGAATGGCGAGTCCGGCTGGAACGACAAGCATTGGATGCGCGAGTTCAGCTCCTTCAGCCGGCGGGCGGTTCCGACGAATGTCCCGCTGGTCCCCAGCCCCGCCACGAAGTGCGTCACCCCGCCCTCCGTCTGCTCGAAAATCTCAGGCGCAGTGGTTTGATAATGCGCGCGCCAATTGGCGGGATTGTCGTACTGGTTGGCGTAGAAGTAGAGGCCGGAGTTTCCCTCGGCAACGGCACGCACGCGGCGGATGGCCCCGTCCGAGCCTTCCATGGGGTCGGTATATTCAATCTCGGCGCCAAAGGCCTTCAGGATTCGTTTGCGCTCGTGGCTGACGTTCGAAGGCATAAAGAGCTTCAGGCGATAACCCTTGGCAGCGCAAATCATTGCATACGCAATACCCGTGTTCCCGGACGTAGAATCGATAAGGATTTTATCCTCAGACATCGCACCCGTGGCCTCTGCCTCGCGAATAATATTCAACGCCGGGCGGTCTTTCACCGAGCCACCGGGATTCTCCCATTCGGCCTTTGCATAAATTTCGACGTTGGGCAATGTTGGGCGAATCCGCGTCAGACGGATAAGCGAGGTATTCCCCACCAGGTCCAGCAGGTTTTCCGGCCCGCGAAGTATTTTGGGATTTTGAATGGTCGCCGCCCTTGCGTTTTCTGCCATCGGTGCACTAGACTTTTCATTCTATGGGCAGGTTCCAAATGGTGTCAACGGGCCCGATGGATTGCTAGTGGTGCAGTTTGCTGTAGCGTCGATCCCACCCTGGGCGGGATCGACGATTCGGCGGTCAGAGACCGCCGCTACAAAAACCAGGTCATTCCTCTTATCTTGGGCGGGAAACAATTATGGCCAGCGAGACTGCAGCGGCGCAGGACATCCAGAGGCAATTTGAGCAGGCCGGGTTCACGGTGAGTGCCGCGCAGCCCGACAGGCTTGAATTGAAGAAATCCGGTTTCGTTGCGCATCTGGAGCGCCACGGGGCGAATTGGCTTCTGTCCGGCCCACCCTACTTCCTCACTCACGGAATCCCTTGCGAGCTTGAGGACCGGGGCTATCAGAAATTTTGGCTGTCGAAACCGGAGAACAAGCGCTTCCCCATCCGCAAGGTGGACCTTGAAAGCCTCCACCGCTTTGACGAAGAAGTGCGGTATATCTTGGGAGCTACGAGCCTCTATAACGAATCTCTGGGATCCACCAATGCGCGGACCGTATACGATCGCCTCACGGGACGCCCTGACCGCTAACCCGGCCCCCGCCCTTTTCTAAACAGACATCTTTGGGGATTTATCGAGATCGGACTTTGGCGAGACGCCCGACGGCGCTATCATTTGCGGTTTGGCAGGGACAGCCTGCGCTGCCGCCGTAACAGGAGGTGTTGCGGCGCTGGCAGCCATTATTCCTGAGGTCGGCATCGCAGGAACCGCAACTTTTGCTGCGGAATTGGAACTTGTACTTGGCGCAGAGGGTTTCGGCAGTGCCCGCAGGACTGCTGCTGGAGCAGGGGCGGCAGGGCTGTGGCCGTTACCTACCGAACGACTCGGGCGGGGCCGGGAGGATTGCCCCGGGTGCTCAAACCGACGGTTCGCCTCTCCCTCCGGGTGCTGTGCCGGTCGCATGACAGGGCGAAAAAGAATTTCGATTTGCACTTTCTCCTGGTCGCCATCCGGAATCTCCACAACCTGATCGAATCCTTCCTGCCGAATGGTTTCTCGAGTTTGTTCAAAAGCGCGGTATTGGCGTTCGATCGTCGTCCTGCCGACCGACCGCTCACGTTTCTCATCGCGCTCGATGCAGGTTTCAAGAGGAGCATTGAAGAGCATGAGTGTGGTCGGAACCTGATATTTCCGGGCCAAATCAAGCAATTCCTTCCGCGCCTGGAATGTCAGCGCCGTCGAATCAACCACGCAGAGGCGATTTGCCATCACCCGCTGTTCCACAATGAAGTGGACAACCGCAAAAGCCTGGGCGTTAAAGCGCTGGTCACGCTCGTCGTCGCAAACGTGCGCACGCGCCCAATCCGAAGAAATGATTTGGGTAGGCCGGAAATGCAGTTGGGCAAAGGTGGATTTTCCGCAAGCCGCGGGGCCACACAGCACCACGATTGATGGGCGCAGCAGCCGAAACAATTTTCCGTGGCGATTGCCGTTTTCGGGGTTGATTTGGCTCTCCATAGCTAGCTGAGACGTGCCCCATCGTCTTGTGGTTACTGCCTTTAGCGAGTGTGTTGTGTAAAAGTAATTTAACTTTTTGGCGTTGTCGCCGAGACACACTCATCACCTAATCACGGGACTCCGCCACACTTCAAATCGTTGTCCACTCATATCGAAAGATAGGCAGAGAGGCCGAAATTCGCGTTTTGCACGCTGGTGTCCCAATTTAGGACATCCCCATCTGGTGCTCGCCTTAGAATCAACCCTGGGTTATATTGAGATGCGGGCTAGAATCGTTGTGTGAATCGAAATGAAGCTGCGAACGCATTACGCCCATATTCCCTCTACCGCGTGTAGGAGAGTTGCCGCATGACCGGGCCCATCCTAACGTGCGTTCCGGACATATTCTTCCTGGCCAAGATTCGGGAAACGGCGAAAGCGCTCGGGGTCACAATTGTGGGCAATGTTGTGGGCCGAAGCCCGGCTGCCGTGGCGGAGTCCCAACCCCAGGCGGTCATTGTGGACCTGAACTCCTGCGGGCCGCCCGCGCTCGACTGGATCCGAACTCTCAAATCGGATCCGGCCACGCACCGGATACCCATTTTAGGCTTTGCCTCCCATGTTCAAACGGAACTGATCGCCGCGGCACGCGCAGCCGGATGCGACACAATCCTGGCACGTTCGGCATTTACGCAACAGCTTCCGAATCTTTTGAAAAGCCTGGCGGACCCAGAGGGCCGGTAAAAGCATGAGTATTCAGAAAATCCTGCCGCTCGAGCAGGCATTTCGCAAAGTCGACGGGCTCAAAGAGCGCGGCGTGCGCGTGGTTCTCACCAATGGCTGCTTTGACCTGCTTCACCCCGGCCACATACGCCTGTTTGCGGAGGCGCGCAAACTGGGGGACGTTTTGATCGTCGCTATGAACAGCGATCGCAGCATCTGCGAGCTCAAGGGGAGCCACCGGGCGCTGCTGCTGGAAGCTGAACGTGCGGAAATTGTTGCCGGCCTGGCCGACGTCGATTTCGTCACCATTTTCGATGATGTATCGGTGTTGGCAGTGGTCAAGCGCACGCTGCCGAATGTGTTGGTGAAGGGAGGAGATTACACTCTCGATCAAATTGTGGGACGCCGCGAAGTTGAGGCTGCCGGTGGACGCGTGGTTCCAATTCCGATTTTGCCTGGCTACTCCACCACGGCCATAATTCAGGCTGCACGGAAGGCAGTAGGATTTAAGGAGTATGCTGCCGAGAACGGCCAGAATCCCGCAAACCACACTTAGCGATGTGCGGAGGGACCTCATGATTACAGAAAGCAACGTATTACCATCTCGCCATTCCGAATGACCTGCTACATGTCGCAGCGAACCTTGATTCATCCGTGAGGCGCCACGCTCCTTCCGTCAGACTTCAACTTTCCTCCGTCGCCCTTTACGCTTTGCACTTTACACTCTATCCTTACAGAGTCTCATGTCAGACCTTTATTCCCTGCTCCAGCCCATCCTTGAGCACCCCAGCCTCCGCAAGGCTCTTGAGGTGATTTCGAGCACCAGCGCATCTCCTCTTGCCATCTCCGGGCTGACGATATCCGCCAAATCGCTGGTGGTCGCGGCGCTGGCGCATCAGTCCGGCAGGCCGCTGGTAGTTTTGGTGAAGGACAACGAAACAGCACAAAACTTCCGGCAGACCGCGTCGACTTTTCTGGATGGGCTCGAACCGGGAGCAGGCAAATCTGTGCATCTTCTTCCCGCCCCGGACTGCTCGCCCTACGAGGGTCGCTCTCCGCACGCTGAAATCCAGGAGCAGCGAGCCGTGGCGCTCTGGAACTTATCGCGAGGAAAGGTGCGAATGATTTTCGCTCCCGTCACTGCGGCGTTGGGGCGTTTCCGTGCAAAGGCCTTTTACTCGTCGCTGGCGGTGGAATTGAAGGTGGGAGACGAACTGAATCTCGACGACCTGGTGGAACACCTGCGAAGCGTGGGATATGAACCCGCGGAACCCGTCACCGCTGTGGGCCAATATTCCGTGCGCGGGGGGATTATGGACGCTTTCCCTCCCGAGGCCGACTGGCCATTCCGTCTCGAATTTTTTGGCGACCAGCTTGAATCCGTCCGGGAATTTGACCCCACATCGCAGCGCTCACGCAAGCCGGTCGCCCAGGCGCTCCTACTTCCTCTTTCGGAAGCGCAGCGTTCACCAAACCTTTTCGAAAGGCTCATACAAACTCTCAATCTCCGGTCGATAGAACGCGCGAAGGACCCAGACAAGGTGGTGTCCGGACGCGAACCCGAGTGGGCCGCGGAATATTCAAACACCTTCCCTGGCTGGGAGTTCTTCGTTCCACTCGTCGAGCCGCACGCCCATACGGTCCTTTCCCTGCTCGATCGACCCGTCTTGGTGTGGGATGAATTCCTCGATCGACGCGCGCAGATTCAGCCGGTCGTCGAGAAGCTGGCGGCGGGCTATGAAGAAGTTCGTGACATCGTTCCACCGCGCCCTAAACCCCGCGAGATTTACCTGACAGAGGATGAATT
>JASHTO010000681.1 GCA_030040515.1 Terriglobia bacterium | reverse complement strand
AGCTCCATGAAGCAGAACCCCAGCGCCTGATGAACAAAGGCGTCGCCAGCGCGATAGGTCAAGGCTTCTTCGTATGCCGCCTGCGCACCCACCCAGTTCTTGAATTGAATACATTGAAAACCCCGCTCGCAGGCCGCCGCCCAGGGCTGAAGTTCCGAAGTGATCTCCAAAGCGAACGGCGTCTCCCGCTGCAAATCCCGCAGCCGGCGCCCCGCCTCCGGCAGGTTATCGCGTGCGGGAGAATCCTCAAAAATAGCGACGGAGAGAACCAATTCGCGCAAAGAGCGGTTCAAATCCTCGTGCGACGGGTTCTGCGAATAGAGCAGGCTCAGGCCTGTGCGATAATGCTCGCGGCTCTCGATAAGCGATTCCACCTTGATCAGGAATTCTTCCGCCTTGGCGTGATGAGGATCAAGGTCGAGCGCCCGGCGGTAGCAGGCCGCCGCGCGGTCCAGTTGACCCAGGCTTCCGGAGGCGTTGCCGAGCAGATAGTGCGCTTCGGCATCTTCGGGCGCTGCCTGCACGGCGCGGGAAAGCGCTTCGAACGCATCGGAGGGCCGCTGCGTTTCAAGGTAGCACACTCCAAGCTGGCTCCAGGCGCGGGCATTGCCGGAGTCCTCCACCACCAGGCCCTCGAGCAGGCTGATTGCCGCGGGGAAATCCGCTTGCCCAAGAGCTTCCAGGGCGCGCGCCAGCCGGTCTTCAGAATCCAGATTCGTCACTTCTTTTCCAATCTCTCGCGGTCATTTCCGGAAGATGTCCCGGAACTGCTGCACGCTGAGCGGTGGCGTCTGCGCCGTGCGCAGATTCTCGGCGACGTGTTCGCGCCGGCTCATTCCTACCAGCGCCGCGGCGATGCCGGGCGTGGAGCGCACAAACTGAATGGCCCTTTGCGCGTCCTTTTCCATGCCCGGAAACCACGCGTGAGTTTCCTCGGGCAATCCCTCCGTCAATCGCTGCTGAAGCAGGCTGGCGCTGGCGAAAACCAGCATGCCGTGGTCGCGCCCCACCTGCAAAACCGGCACGGCCTTGCCGTCAACGCGCTGCGTGGGTGAGGAGACAGCTTCCGGCATGGCCAGATTGTAGGGAAGCTGAATGGCGCGGAAGTGATGCTCCCTGCCACCCACCTCTTCCGCCGCGCGCAGCAGCTCGGGGAGCGAAAGCGCCTCACGCGAGTCAGGTTGTACTCGGTAACCGTTCCAGGTGGCCGTGCCGTACCGGCAAATCTTGCCGTCGGCCACGGCTTTCTCCAGCGCCGCGAAGGCTGCGCGCACTCGCCGGTCAAATTCCTGGCGAGTCACGTGCGACAACTGGGTTTCCGGATTATGCAAGTAATAAACATCCAGCGCTTCGACCCCAAGGTTCCGCCGGCTCACTTCGATTTGATTCTCCAAATATTTCGGCGTCATGACGTGGCAGCCCGCCACCACCTCCTGCGGGCGGAAAAGGCCGGTATCGATCAGCGTGCGCTGGAAATATTCCGAGGGATCGTCGGGTTCGCTGCCGTCAAAATTCAGGAAGCTGCCTTTGGTGGCGATCAACACCTCATCACGCTGCACCTTGCCCGCAGAAACGGCTTCCCGCAATGCCTGGCCAACGGCGCGCTCGCTGCGTTGATGGCGGTAATTTACCGCCGTGTCGATGACATTGATCCCTCCCGCGAGAGCGTCGGCGACTGCCTCGCGATAGAGCGCATCAAACGCGGCAGTGGGATCGCCCAGGTAGGTGCCGATGCCGATTGAGGAAAGCCAAAGCCCCTGGAACTCGCGAAAATGGCCGGGCAGCTTGGCCTCGAAGCGGCGGCGATAGCGCTCCGTCCCACCGGAGGTGGCGTGGCCGGGTATCAACATCATCGGGGAATCCTCGATTGACATTAGCACGAAACTCGAAGTTCGAAACTCGAAATTCGCAGCCCTCCGGCGTTTCGAATTTCGCCTCTGCCTCGGCTCAATCCAACTGCGCCCTGACGATGAACAGTGGAACGTTGCTTTCGTGCCGGACTTTGGTAATGGTGGCGCCGTGAATGATGTCGGCGATTAATCGATGCCCGTGCGTGGTCATGGCGATCAGGTCGCAGTGTTCGACCTTCGCGGTTTTCAGGATGGCGCGGGCCGGATTACCGCTTTCGTGGCGCGTCGTGACCTTCAATTTATCGCCCTCCAACTCCGCACTGACTTTCTTCAAATATTCGCGGTCTTCTTCCATTTCGCGCGAGTCGGAAAGGTTCAAATTCTCCTGCCACTGCGCCGCCCATCCGGTGGAAACGTGCAGGAGAAGAACTTCCGCGCCGGTCAGACGCGCCAATTCCTTCACCTGGGGCAGTAGGGATGCGTCGGCCTTGCTGTGGTCAAGAGCGACAAGAATTTTCTTGAACATAAGAATTTTCGGTTCTCGGTTCATGGTTTTCGGCGATGGCTTTCGATGGACCGAACACCAGCAACCGAGAGCCCAATACCTTAATGCATCCAACCTCGAATAGTGATCACCAAAAGATACGCGTTCAGGACCGCGATGACCGCCGCGGTAAACCACGCCAGAATTTTCAGCCAGCGCGGATTGGCAAATTGCCCCATTTTGTGCGGGTCGCTGGTAAATTGCACGAGCGGCACGACCGCGAAGGAAAGTTGCAGGCTCAAGATCACCTGGCTGAGAATCAGCAGCTTCGCCGTTCCCTCCTGCCCGAAAAAGATCACCGTAATAACGGCGGGGATGATGGCCAGCAGGCGCGTGATTAACCGGCGCAGCCAGGGCACCAGGCGCAGGTTGAGAAAACCCTCCATCACGATCTGGCCGGCCAGGGTTCCCGTCAGTGTGGAATTCTGCCCCGAGCAGAGCAGTGCGACTGCAAATAGAATGCTTGCCATGCTGGTTCCCAAAAGCGGTGTGAGCGTGTGATAAGCATCCTGAATTTCCGCAACGTGCGTAAGTCCGGCTCGATAAAACGTACCCGCCGCCATAATCAGAATCGCGGCATTAATCAGAAAGGCAAAGTTCAAAGCGAGGAAAGAATCCAGGAAGTTAAAGCGCATCGCGGTGCGCAGGCCTTCCGGAGTGCGGTCGATGGCGCGCGTTTGGACGAGCGACGAGTGCAGATAAAGGTTGTGGGGCATCACCGTGGCACCCAGAATGCCGATGGAGATGTAGAGCATTTCGGGGTTGGTCAGGATTTGCGGCGTGGGAACGACACCCCGGGCAATGCCCATGAAGTCAGGGCGGACCAGGATGATTTCCACCAGATAGCAAGCGCCGATGACGCCAATGAGCGAAACTACCACCGCCTCCAGCCAACGAAACCCTTTGTGCTGAAGGTAAAGAATGGCGAGCACGTCAAGCGCGGTCAGGCAAACCCCGATCAGCAGCGGTATGTGAAAAAGCAGATTGAGGGCAATGGCCGAACCAATGACTTCCGCAAGATCACATGCCGCGATGGCAATCTCGCAGAGCACCCACAGAACAAAGCTGGTGCGCCGCGAATAGTGCGCCTTGCAGGCCTGCGCCAGGTCCATTTGCGTGGCGATTCCCAGCCGCGCGGCGAGCGCCTGCACGAGAATCGCCATGAGATTCGAAATCATCAGCACGGAGATAAGCTGATAGGCGAAGCGCGACCCGCCGGCAATGTCCGTGGCCCAGTTGCCGGGGTCCATGTACCCTACGGCCACCAGAAATCCCGGCCCGGAAAACGCCAGAACCTTGCGCCAGAATCCCGCGCCCTGCGGAAGCACAATGCTGCGATGCACCTCCGGCAGAGAAGGCGTCGCTACCGCAGCCGATTCGGGAATGACGGGGGCGTCGTCCATTTGGACAGTATATCGAAAAACCCAAATGCGCAGGTACTGGTGGCCAATGCTGTTACTGGGTGTTGTGCCTCTTTGATAATGTCCCCTTTTCACCTCGATAGAAATGTCCCCTAATGAGACCTCCGAGAGGAGGTCAGATTGGGGCGAACGTTGATGAGCAGGCGGGAATTGGAAAGGGTAGAGGTGTTGGGGAGAGTGAAGGGTGGGCAATTGCGGCTGGTAGATGGAGCCGTGCTGATGGGGCTCAGTTATCGGCA
>JASHTO010000680.1 GCA_030040515.1 Terriglobia bacterium | reverse complement strand
CGGATTTCTATCAGGTAAACTCCTTCAACCCGGAATATCCTACCGGATATTTCCAATTTACTCCTGACATTACCAGCCTGCCCGGAATCACCGATACGGGAGATCCCTTTGCCGGCTTCCTTCTGGGCCAGACGGCCTCCGCGCAGCAAACCCTGGTTATTTCGCCTTCCTACTTTCGCGATTCCTACCAAAGCTTCAGCCCGCGCGACCGTTACGCGTTGCGCAAAAATCTACAATTGAACGCCGGCCTGGTGATCAGCCGCCGGACGCCGCGCGTGGAAAAATACAACCGGCAGAGCACCGTTGACCCCAGCATCATCGATCCCTCGAACGGTCTTCCCGGCGGACTGGCCTTCGCCGGTGTCGATGGCATCTCGCGCGGCATGCGTCCCATCAATTATGACATCGACCCTTCGGCCAGCATCACCTGGAATCCGCGAGGAAGCAGCAAAACCGTGGTCAGCGCTTCCTACAGCCGCTCGCACACCCAGATTCCCATTTACAACGGCCAGTGGGCCACGCAGGGATTCAACGCCTTTGAGACCTTCATTTCGCCCAACATTCAACTCAGCCCCGCAGTGACACTGGATGCAGGCATTCCTCCGCCCACCACGCCGCTGCCGGACCTCAGCCCCTCGGCGGCCGACAACACCACCGCACATTTCATGGACCTGAGCAAAGCCGAACCCGTCTATCAATCCGCTTCCCTCTCTATTGAACACGACATTCCGTTCTCCATTGCCATTTCCGTGGGAGCGAACCACAGTGTAGGCCGCGCCTTACTGGTGGGCGACGGAGTCGTCAATCCCAACGCCATCAGCCCTGCGGACATGGTCTATGGCGACAACCTTTACACCTATTCTTTCCGCTCGACGCTTCAGCCTTATCCTCAATACCCCGGCTTCGAACTTTACGGGGAATATCCAGGCGGCCGCTACCAACGCGACTCCGGTTATGTCCGCATTGAGAAGCGCGCTTCATTCGGTTTGACGTTTACGGTCTATTATTCGATTTCGAAACAGCTTGATAACTACTCCGGACCCTATGGCAACCAGGATTTCTTCAATTTAAATGATGATTGGTCCGCGACGGACTACAACACTCCGCAATATCTGACGCTCAGCTACGTCTACGATTTTCCCTTCGGGCCGAACCAGGCGTTCTTGAATTACACCGGAGTCACCGGCGCGCTGGTGCGTGGGTGGTCATTGAGTGGCAACGCCTACTGGAATGACGGAACGCCCCTGGCGCCGCATCCGGAATTCAACAACACCGGCGATGTTCTCCCCACGCTTGATGTGAATGTGGTGCCGGGCGTGGACCCGCACGTTGCAAACCCCGGACCGGCGGAATGGTTCAACCCCGCGGCCTTTATTCAGCCCCCGGACTTCACCATGGGCGACGCTTCGCACACGATTTCGGGCCTGCTGGGCCCGGGCTATAATTCGATGGACATCAGCCTGGGAAAACGTCTCCCCATCAGCGGTCAGAGCGTGCTGGAATTCAGCGCTCTCGCCCTGGACGTCCTGAATCACGCGAACTGGAATTATCCCGATACGATGATCGGTTCGACCAGCGAGCCCAATGTGGACGCGGGGAGAATCATCGGCTCGCACGGGGGGCGCGTCATCCAGCTCGGGCTGAAATTAAGCTTCTGATGCTTCGATTCTCCCACCTGATTCTCGCACTTCTTGCGGCGGCATCTCCGCTTGCAACGGTTTGCGCGCAAACCGCCGGCGTTTCCATCCCCGCCTGGATTGACGAGGGCAATTGCCGCCAAGCTCCCAAATTTGACGCCACCATCAATGGCAAGCCCGCCCCGGTGACCTCTCAGTTGGGCCCGGGTACTGACCAGATGATTCTGCTGGTGGTCGATTTCACGGGCGATATATCGCTTGTGGAAGCTGCAAAGCAAGCGCTGACTCAGGAAATTTCAAAACTAAATTCCAATACCTGGGTTGGTCTGATGCGGGATCAGGACGGCCTCCACGTGCTTGCCGACCCCAGCCCCAACCGCCAGCCATTGCTTAACGCCATCCAGGCCCTCGCCAGCATCGGCAAGCCGGGATTATTTGAATCCGTCACTCCGGCACTGGCGCTGGCGGACAACATCCTGCGCAAGTCACCCGTGCGCATGGCCGTTCTGTACATTACTGACAGCAACATCTACAATTACCGCGAGGATTATACGAACCCGGTGATCAACTCCAGCGATCCCCATGACCTCAGCCATATCTTTCCCGACGCCCTGATTCAGGATGAGATTGCCCGGCTGGCGGATGAGGAAAATGAACTGGAGGCGCCACTCTTCGTCGTTCATCTCAATTACCGCTCGGATACCCTGAACCTTTCCTATCAAAACGGCCTGATGACCCTCGCGAATGACACGGGCGGCAAGGGGCAGGTGTGCCGGTCCGTGGGCGAAATCCCGGATGACATTGCCACAGCCTTCGCTCGCATCGCTCACGAATGGCGGCTCGACCTGGGGGTTCCCCCGAAATTTCATGGCAACGCGCAAATCCGTCTGACTGCGCCTTGCGGCGGTGAGGACGCGCGGCTTTCCTGGCGCGTGCGCCTCCGCCCGAAGGAGGGTTAATGCGGCCCTGGCGTTTCCGATTCACTTTTGAACTGATCCTGGGGGTGGTCTTGATCGTCTCCCTTTTGATGATGTGGCGCCAGTCGCGCCGAATCACTGATTTCCAGCGCCGGCAGCAGGAGGATACGCAGGCGTGGCGCCTGCTGCAGAAAGCCTTGCGGCAGAAGGAGGCGCAAGCCGCCCCTTCACCCACGCCGGAGGGCGCCGCACCCAGCAACGACGAAAAGGCTGACCTTACCAAGCGCGAGGCTGTAATCGAGCGGCTGGACCAGGAACTCGCCGAAACCCGCGCAAACCTTTCCGATCTCCAGACTCAACTTTCCAATTCCAATCAGCAGAACGCCCAGGCCCTGGCCGATGCCGAGGCGCGCCTCGAAAAGCAGCAGACGGATTCCCAGGCTCAGTTCGATGACCTGCAGAAGAAGTTGGACGCCGCGCTCACCCAGGCGGACATCGCCCGCCAACGCGCCGCGGCCGTGGAAGCTGACAACTCCAAGCTAAGGACCGAAACCGCCACGGCCACCACTCAATCGAACGACGTCTCGCACACCATCGCCAGTCTCCAGGACCTGGAGAATCGCCGTGAGGTCTATTTGACTTCCATCCTCCGTCGCTACCGCGACATCACCAGCGAATTCCGCGCCATGAGCAGCATGCTGGATACCAGCCGCGACGCGGGCTCCGGCGCGTGCAGCGGCGCGGCGCTCAGCCGCATCCAGAACGCCGTCACCTCCGCTGATGACGACATGCGGCAATTGAGCGAGTTGAACGCGCGGGCCCAGAAGCTGGAGAAACAGCTCTTGAAGAAGTGATGATTGTTCTGTAGCGGCGCTCGATGAGCGCCGAACTGTACGGGCTTGCCATGGCAAGCCCCTACGCCGGTCCCGAGGCTGGCGCAGACTCCTAGTCTGCGATCAAGGTGAGACGCAGAGATTGAAAAGCATCTCTGCGCGAGCCGGCGACGAATTGTGGAGTGCGGCAGCTTGCTGCCGCTTTGCCCTTCGCCAGCTTGCTGGCAGCCCATCAGCCGGAAGCGAGCTTCCGGCTTCAACAGCGGGAGCAAGCTCCCGCACTCCATATCGACGCGACTTCGACGCACCCTGCGCCCTCCGCACAACCCACTAACGGTTACGCCTTGACGCGGGGCGCGGAAAGGGGTATAGGTTTGCCCTGGCTCAGGGCCAAATAACAAATTCAGGGTAATCACTCACAGCCATCCTCTTTTTTACGCGCAGGGTGACAACTGTGGGCGCCGAGTTCCGCCCCGCGGGCGCATGGGAGGCCCCATGAACGCAAATCCGCCGCTCGGTTCGCATCCTTGGAGGATGATTCAAAGGTGGTGGGTGGCCCTCGCCCTGGCCTGGGCGTGCGCGGCAACGGCCCCTCCGTGCCTTGCGCAGTATGTGACGGCCACGGTGACGGACCCCAACGCGGCCAGCCCCAATGCCGTTGCCGTGAATCCCGTCACCAACCAAATTTACGTAGCCAACAACGGCAGCAATAACGTCACGGTGATCAACGGCGCGACGAATGCCACCACCACGGTCACGGACCCCAATGCGAACCAGCCTGATGCCGTGGCCGTCAATCCCGTCACCAACCAAATTTACGTAGCCAACGGGGGCAGCAGTAACGTCACGGTGATCAACGGCGTGACGAATGACACCACCACGGTCACGGACCCCAATGCGAACCAGCCTGATGCCGTGGCCGTCAATCCGGTGACCAACCGGATTTACGTGGCCAACGGAAACAGCAACAATGTCACGGTGATCGACGGGGCGACGAACACCGTCGCCGCCACGGTCGCCGTGGGGGCCTTTCCTGTTGCCGTGGCGGTGAACCCGGTGACCAACCGGATTTACGTGGCCAACTACGGTAGTGCGACGGCGAGCACCGCCACGGTGATCGATGGGGCGACGAACGCCGTCGCCGCCACGGTTGGCGTGGGGGGCTATCCCTACGGGGTGGCGGTGAACCCGGTGACCAACCAGATTTACGTGGCCAACGGAAACAGCAACAATGTCACGGTGATCGACGGGGCGACGAACACCGTCGCCGCCACGGTCGCCGTGGGGGCCGTTCCTGTTGCCGTGGCGGTGAACCCGGTGACCAACCGGATTTACGTAGCCAACAACGGCAATGGGACGGCGAGCTCCGTGTCGGTGATTGAGGGGGCGACGAATACCGTCGCCGCCACCGTCACCGTCGGGGTCTATCCGGACGACGTGGCGGTGAACCCGGTGACCAATCAGATCTACGTGCTCAACTCTACCGGCAACACGATCACGGCGATCGATGGGGCGACGAACGCCACCAGCACGGTCAGCGTGGGGAACGGGCCTGTCGTCTTGGTGGTGAACCCCGTGACCAACCGGATTTACGTGGCCAACGGAAACAGCAACAATGTCACGGTGATCAACGGTGCGACAAACGCCGTGGCGGCTTCGGTGAGCGCGGAAATAGCCCCGGGGGCCGCGGCCGTGAATCCGGTGACCAACCAAATCTACGTGGCCAATCTAGGCGGCAGCGTCACGGTGATGGACGGCGCAACGAACGTGGTGACAAACACAGTGGGCACGGGGACTGGCCCCGATGCCGTGGCCGTCAACCCCGTCACCAACCAAATCTACGTTCCCAATTACAGCAGCAAGAACCTCACGGTGATTGACGGCGCGACGAACTCCACCACCACCGTTACGGATCCGAGCGCTGTCGAACCCACCGCCGTGGTCGTTAACCCCGTCACCAACGAAATTTACGTGGCAAATTATCAAAGCGCCAACGTCACGGTGATCGATGGTGTGACCAACACTCTACTGACCACGGTCAGCGTTGGGCTGAACCCTTCCGCCTTGGCCGTCAACCCGGTTACCAACCAAATCTACGTGGCGAATGTCAAAAGCAACAGCGTCACGGTGATCGACGGCACGACCAACACTGTACTGATCACAGTCAATGCCGGAACGAATCCTATCGCGGTGGCCGTCAACCCCGTCACCAATCAAATCTACGTGGCCAATATCAGCAGCAACAACGTCACCGTGATCGACGGCGCAACTTATTCCCCCACCACCGTCACGGACCCCAATGCTTCGGAGCCTAGCACGGTTGTCGTCAATCCAGCTACCAACCGAATCTACGTGGCCAATAACAGCAGCAACAACGTCACGGTGATCGACGGCGCGACCGACACTGTAGTGACCACGGTGAACGCCGGAACAAATCCCGGCGCCATGGCCGTCAATCCGGCCACCAACCAAATCTACGTGGGCAATTATAGCAGCAACAACGTTACGGTGATTGACGGCGCCTCCAACACCGCCACCACCGTCACAGACCCCAACGCTTTCGGTCCCGTCGCCTTGGCCGTCAACCCGGTCACCGGCCAAGTCTACGTGGCCAACCAGAACAGCGACACCGTGACGGTGATTTCCCCGGAGCAGGTGCAGCCCATTCCCCTGACGGCCGCCATTACCCCCCTCGAAGGGAACGTCACGGGCAGCCTGGCGCCCGCGTTCAACTTTCAGGCTTCCAGCGCCTTCAGCCCGATCGCGCCTCGGCCTGACAACCTGCTGTTTCAGGTGGACACCTGGGAGGGGACGTGGACGGCGGCCACGGCGCAGGGGAATGGGGCGTTTAGCGGCCAGTTAAGTTCGCCGCTCCAGCCCGGCTTCCACATCCTTTACGCCTACGCGACGGACGGCCAGGACGCGGCCTCGGCGACGGGCTCGGAGAACGGTACGAGTGGGGGCAGTCCGCTGATCAGCAACATCACGGCCTATGGTTTTCTGGTGGCTCCGCCTTCAGTGATGCTGGCGCCTTCCAGCCTCAGTTTTGGCTCCCAAACCGTGGGCGTGCCCACGGCTCCCCTGGCTTTAACCCTTTCCAGCGTGGGCGGGCCGCTGAACATTGCCGGCATTGCCATTTCCGGCGCCAACAGCGGCGACTTCACGGAGCTGGATGACTGCAATGGCGATTTGGTGGCGGGCGGGAGGTGCACAATAGATGTGGACTTCACACCCTCGATCGTCGGCTCGGAATCCGCCACCTTGACCGTCACGGACGATGCCCTGGGCGTGAGCGGCTCAACCCAAACCGTGTCGCTTTCCGGCGCGGGCAGCGGCACCACCGTCAGCCTTTCCACTTCCGGCCTGACTTTCGGCAACACCACGGTAGGCAGCCAGAGCGCCGACCAGTTTGTAACGGTCACCAACACCGGCACGGCCAACCTGGTATTCAGCAGCCTCAACGTGACGAGTAATTTTGTGATTGACCCGGCGCAAACCACCTGCTCCACCTCGACGGCCATCGCGCATTCCAACACCTGCCAGGTTGCCGTGGCCTTTGAACCGACGCAAGCGGGGTCGCTCTCCGGCGCGCTGACGCTGAACGACAACACGCTCAACAGCCCGCAGACGGTGTCCTTAACGGGCATGGGGACAGAGGCTGCGGTCAGCTTGTCTGCCCCCTCTCTCACCTTCTCACCCCAAGTCGTCGGCACCGGCAGCGTTCAGACGCTCACGCTCACCAACCAGGGAAGCGGCCCGCTGACGATCAGCGCGATAACGGCCGGCGAGCCCTTTTCCCAGACCAACACCTGCGGGACGAGTCTGAGCGCGGGCGCGAGCTGCCTGATTTCCGTTACCTTTGAACCGCTGGGGCCGGGAGTGTTTAGCGGCACGCTGAGCATTTGGGACAGCGCGCCGGGCAGTCCGCAGACGGTGGCACTGAGCGGGACGGGCCTGGTCTTCACGGCGGGGCCGAACCCTCCAGTTGTCCAACCACCCTTCGGCACAGCGGACCCACCGGCGGCCCCGAGCGGATCAGGTTCGCCCCTCGGGGTGGGACTGGGCCGGCCGGTTCATCCCCCGCTGTCGCCGATCAGCCCGCCGCCCGCGTCTACACCCATCACGGCCGCCCCCGCGGTAAGGTTTTCTTCCACTTCGCTCGTCTTCGCCGCGCAGGCGGTCGGCGCCAGCAGCGTTCAGACCGTCACGCTCAGCAACTTCAGCGAAGCCCTCTTGCCCATTTCCACCATCACCGCCAGTGGCGATTTTACTGAGACCAATGACTGCGGTAATTCCCTGGATGCCGGCGCACATTGCACCATCTCGGTGACCTTTAAGCCCGAAACGGCGGGGGCGAAGTCGGGCACGCTGACCATCTCCGACAAGAGCGAACCGACTGGCAGCGCGCAGACCGTGAATCTGAGCGGAACCGCAGCAGAACCGGCGGCGCGTCCATCGGGCCGAGCGGCTCCGCCACCGCAACCTTAGCTCGCAGCCGAAGGAGCGTTGGATTCTTGTGGCTAATCCGTTGGGGAATCCCCCGGCTTTGCCGGGGTGGGAGCCTGAGTTTGACAGTTCCGGGAATTAGCAACCGGAGGACGGTTACTTCCGCACGAGGACCGATTCTTCAAGCTTCAGCTAAATCCTTACGCAGCCAATCGACCGTGCGGCGCAGGCCGTCTTCGAATGATACGAGCGGCTCGTAGCCGAGAGCCGCTCGCGCCAGCGAGATGTCCGCCGTGGAGTGCTTCACGTCGCCCGGGCGCGGCGGGCCGTATTGCGCCTTCACCGGTTTCACGAAAATTCCGTTCAGGACGGTGATGGTCTGGTTCAGCGTGGCGCTTTTGCCGGTGCCGATGTTGATTACCTTTCCCGCCGCCGCGGGCGCCCGGCAGGCGCGCAGAGAGGCGTCCACAACGTTCGCAACGTAAGTGAAATCGCGTGACTGCTCGCCGTCGCCGAAAATCACGGGCATCGCGCCGGTCAAATAAGCAACGATGAATTTGGAAAGCACGCCGGTGTAGGGTGACTTCGGGTCCTGGCGCGGGCCGAAAATGTTGAAGAACCGCAGTGAGACCGTTTCCAGCCCGAAATTGTCGTTGAAAATCCGGCCGTAATATTCGCCTGCCAGTTTGGTGACCGCGTAGGGTGAAAGCGGCTGCGGCGTCTGCGTTTCAACGCGCGGCAGCACGGGGTGGTTGCCGTAGGCTGCCGCCGTGGCCGCCATTACCACGCGCTTTACCTTCGCGTCGCGTGCCGCCAGCAGGACGTGCACTGTGCCGCCCAGATTCACCTGCGTGGTCTCGACCGGATCCTCCATCGAGCGCGCCACCGAAGCCAGCGCCGCGAGGTGAATTACGTAATCCACGCCCTTAAAAAGCGGGCGAATGGAATCGAGATCGCGAATATCCGTGTCCCGCAGGTCGACTTTGTCTCGAACTGGACCGAGATTAGCCACCTTGCCGGTGGAGAGATTGTCGAGGATGCGCACGGATTCGCCGCGGCGAATCAGCTCCTCCACGATGTGTGAACCAATGAATCCCGCGCCGCCCGTAACCAGATAAAGCGCCACGCTCCGCCTCCTGCGACTCCAAAAATCCAGTCTAACACGATGGTTGTGAACTGTGCGGCCCTTGCCGTACCTCGTTCCCACCGAATTCCGCGAAAGAAATTAATCGCGTCCTTTCGGAAAGACTTCGTGGCTTGAGCCGATCGAAGTTGATAGCGTCTGCCCTGTGCCCCTCGGGGCAAGGAGGGCGGACGATGACCTCAGTGGGAAAGGCAGGCCCTGATTTCCATGACCAGTTTCCGGAGGTCGCGTTTTCGGGTGGTGTGCGTAAAGGAAATCCGTTCCACGCCTTTCACGGGGCGGGTATAGATGTTCTGCGTTCGGAGGCGGGTCGCGAGTCTTACGGGATCGTCCACGGTGAGCGCCACAAGATTGGTCTGCTGCGGATGGTCAATGAAGGGGATGTCGTTCTTGCGGAGCATCGTCTTGAGGGAAGCAAGCAACGCGAGATTCTTCTTTTCGATTTCTTTGATGCCCATGCGATTCACCGCTTTAACCGCCGCGTGCAGCGACACGATGCCGAGAAGGTTCTCGGTGCCATCCTGAAAGCGTGCGGCCGTTTTGCGCAGGACATAGCCGCGCTCGTCAAATCGCTCCACGCCGCGCATGCCTACATGAGAGTCCTTCAACTTTCCCATCGTTCGCCGGTTGACGTACATGAAACCGCTGCCCGCGATGGATCCAAGATATTTCTGGCCGCCGGAGACTAGAAAATCAACGGGAGTCTTCTTCAAATCTATGGCGCGCGCGCCGACGGCCTGAACAGCGTCCACCACCAGGTGGGCTGCGTAGTTCTGGCAATGCCGCGAGAGGAGGGCCAGGCTCGGCAGATAGCCGTCAAAATGCTGTCCCCAGGAGATCGCCACGGCTTTGGTTTTGGGACCGATGCGCGACAGGAGCTCCCGGAATCCCTGGTGATTGTCCATTCCCGGAATCACCTGGACATTGACTCCGTCCTTCTTCAACTTGAGCCAGGGGATAAGATTTGCCGGATATTCGTTTCCGAGCACGAGGACTTCATCGTGCCTATGAAGTGGCAGCGCTTCGCTCGCCATAATGAGCCCTTCGCCGGTGTTTTTCAGAAAAACGACCTCGTCTGGATTGCAATGAAGGAGTATTGCCACCTCTTCAGAAAGTTTGCGGACATAACCCTGGTACTTTTCGATGACCTCCGGAGGGCCGAGCTTCACGTAATCGTCCAGGAAGCTCACAATCGCGCGGCGGGACGCTTCACAGAGCGGACTTGCTCCCATGTAACTGAAGAACAGCTTTTTCGTGGTTCTGTGCGGCATGAGTTATCGTTCCCATCTGACCTTGGGGAGGATGATGGAAGGATCGATGCTGTCTTTATAGCGTTCCACAAAACCCATCATGATCTCGAGCTCCCGCAGGAATTTCTTTTCCTTCTCGTTGTGCGCTTCCTGGAGCGATGAATGCACTTCGATCTGTTTTGCGAGACCCGATTCCGTTTCTCGCCGCGGATTCTTGAGATAGGTTATCCTCGCTTGCGGCCTGAGTTTTCTCACTGACTCGGCGATCTCCCCGATCGAGAGGCGGTGGGTATAATTGTGGATGACGCGGTGCTCGCCGCGGCCGACGTCCAGGTTGAGCAGATTGAGGAAACTGTTCACTGTGTCGGGCAGGCTCATCAGGCCGGTCCGCTGGCTCCCTTCGCCGTAGACCGTTATGGGGTGTCCGATGACGGCTTGACACACGAAGCGGTTAAGCACCGTGCTGAAAACATGATCGTAATTGAAGCGCGTGATGAGGCCGCGGTGGTCTTCGGGATGATTTTCCTCCACGGTTGCACCAAAGATGGTGGCTTGCTGGACAGTAATCACGCGCAGTTTCCAGAGGTCTGCGCCCAGGTCGTCGATCAGAAAATCGGTAATCTTGGATTGGTGGTAGAAATCCGTCGCATGCATCGGCAGCCAGCTTTGGACAATCTTTCGGAGGCCACCCCCATATTCGAAACTGAAATCCGTTTTCGTAAGCGGGATATAGTCGGTGTTCACGCCCCCATAGCAGCCCGCCGAACCGAGCTTAATATAAAGGATCGACTTGTCGATCTCGGCGAGTGCCCAGAGGGCGTTCAGGTGACTCACGATGTTATTGCTGAACGTCTCCGCGGCGGTCTTCGGACTCATCATGGAATACGGCGCGGACGGTTGTTGTGCGGCATTTACGATCGCCGCGGGCCGGTACTTCCGGATGACATGGGTCGTCGCCTTGGGGTCAAGCAGATCAATTTTCTCAAAAAAGAGATTGCGTTTTTGATAGATGCGTTCGTATTCCCTGATCCGTTCCGACGGCCGCGCCAGCGGCACGAGCACCTTAACTCCGACTGCTTTCTCCCATACGCGCTTGACCAGTTTATCGACGAGGACGACCTTATCGCCCAGGCGGTGCGCAATCGCAATTCCCAGCGACCAGCCCAGATATCCATCCCCGCCCAACACCAGCACGGTTTGACTCTCTCGGTGCATGACCTTCGTTAAGGTTGGAATTACTTGGCTTTCTTAAGTTCTATGTAGATTTAAAGCACACTTCTTGTACTCCTCTTCCAGGTCCAGTGCGGATTGCTCGCTACGCGAGGGAGGCTCTTGCCTATCTGCGATGTTATTTGTTTCAAATGAAACTCCCTCAGCGCGCCTCGAGCAATGGCGCTTCTCCTAGCGCATGAGAATGGGGTAGAGCGCCCCAGACTTGAGCTTGGTTTCACGGCTCAACTCGTAACCCCGGTGCCAGCCGGGGGCCGTTCGAGGAACGATTCCAGCGCGCGTAAAGTAAATTCCAGGGGTTTTCACAGATAAAGTCTACATATATAGACAATGTTTGTCAAGCCCTTTTTCAATTCTGATAACTGCGGTGACTGGCCCTGGGTCGGCAATGTTGATGAAAGTAAACGACTTATGAGATGAGATGTGGTTAGCTATTTAGAATGAATGGGTTAGAAGAAAAGGTAGGCAATTTTAGCCACTTTTTGCAAGCTCTATGCCCCGATGGCTGCACGAACGATTTCCCGTCAGGCGGTCAAGGGGAACTTGATGACTTTCTGATCCTTCTGCGACCGATACAGCGCCTCAAAGATTTCAACTGTCTTTCGCCCCTCTTCCCCTGGAATGGCCGGCTCGCGATTCTCGATGATGGCGTTTAGAAATTCAGAAATCTGGAGTTGATGATAGTACTCAACGGGGTTAATACTTCGGAAGAAATCCGTGTCTTCCTTCTGCCACTGCTTGGGCAAACCTTCTTCACCCGGCACGGTCCAAAGGTCGTTGATGGGCGGATCCGTGATGGTCGTCATCCCGGCGATGAACATGGCGCCGCCATCGGTCTGTACTCCCACGGAAGCGCCGTTGCTGCCGTGGACGTACACACGTCCATAGAGGGCGGGGTTCTGAGAATTGCTCACCACAATGTTGCCGAGCGCCCCGCTTTTGAAGCGCAGCACCGCCACTGCCGTATCTTCAACCTCGATGTAAGGGTGGTTGAAGTTGCCCCACAGGCCGGAGAGCTCATCCACCTCGCCCATGTACCAGTGGAGCAGATCGAGCTGGTGCGGCGCCTGGTTCACCAGCACTCCGCCGCCTTCGCCTTTCCACGAGCCGCGCCACGGGTCGCTGCGGTAATAGGCCTCACTGCGCCAGCCCAGCAGCACGGCCGAACCCAGAATCGGCCGGCCCACCTTGCCCGCTTCAATCGCCTTCTTTACCCGCACGCAAGGCGCATAAAGCCGGCGCTGCGACACCATGCCAATCTTCGCGTGGTTTTCGCGGCCCGCCTGAAGAATCGCGTCGCAATCCGCAAGCGTCGACGCCAGGGGCTTCTCGATCAGCACGTGCACGCCCGCCTTCGCCGCCTTAACAGCATGCCGAGCATGTAACGGGTGCGGAGTGCAGATGGTGAGCGCCTGAATTCCCTCGCGGGCGATCATCTCCTCCACGTCCACGTAGGGCTTCACCTTGTATTCGGCGGCGAAGGCCTGCGTGCGCTTCAAGTCACGCCCGCAGACGGCGGTGAAGGCGGAACCCGGCGCGCGGCGAAGGGCTTTGGCGTGCAGGTGCCCCACTTTCCCGCAGCCGACGATGGCGGTTTTGAGCGCTAACATTGCAGGATGACTTTCAGCAGGCCCGGCTCGCGGTCATAAAGGCGCTTGAACCACGCCGTGCCCTCCGCGAGCGGCGGGGTGGCGCTGACCAACGAAGCGGTATTGATGGCCTTGCGGCCGAGCAGCTCGAGCGTGGCGGGGTAATCGTCGCAGTTGGCGCAGCATCCAGCCAGCGTCAGTTGGCGCGTCACTACGGCCTGTAGTGGAATCTCCACCGTCGGCCGGAAATTTCCCACCAGCGCCAGCGTGCCGCCCTTGCGCAGGCAGGCGATGGCCGTGTTGATGGTCGGCCCGAGGCCGATCACTTCCAGCGCCACGTCCGCACCGCGTCCTTCCGTGTGGCCGCGCACTTCCTGCGACACATCGCACTCATGGGCGTTCAGCGTCACGTCCGCGCCGAGCTTGCGAGCCAGCTCGAGTTTCTGCGGCTCGATATCCACCGCGATGATCTTTCCGCAGCCCGCGGCGCGCAGAGCTTGCACCACCAGCAAGCCGATCATACCGGTTCCCATCACCACCGCGACTTCACCTAGAGAAACCGCGGCGCGCTTCACCGCGTGGACCGCCACGGACACCGGCTCCACCATGGCCGCCTGCTCAAAGCTGACCGAGTCCGGCAGGCGATACAGAATGCGCGCGGGCAACGCCACGAACTCCGCAAACGCGCCGTTCTGCCGGTAGTCCTCGCAGGAGACGCCCAGAACGCGGCGGCGGTCGCACAGGTTCGGCAACCCACGCTGGCAATACCAGCACGCACCGCAGGAAATCGTGGAGTCGAAGGTGACTCGGTCACCCTTCTTCCAATCGCGGACATTCGCGCCAATTTCCGCGATCACGCCGGCGGCTTCATGGCCCATGATCACCGGCGGCAGGCGCCGCCCAGTCGAGCCGTCCATGCCGTGCACGTCACTGCCGCAGATTCCGCACGCGCGCACCCGCACCAGAACTTCGTCGCCACTGATTTGCGGGTCAGGCGCCTCACCAAAAACCAGGCGATTGTATTCGACGAGCGTCAGAGCCTTCACAATTCCCGTCCTCTCAAAACTCGGTGAACACTATAACCCAATTCCCGCTGTAGCGGCGCTCTATGAGCGTCGCTCTGGCCCTCACCATTCTTCCGAGCTACAATTCCCAACCTCAGAGGTGACCATGAAACGACGACAATTCATGACTCGATCCCTGGCAGCGGGTGCGCTCAC
>JASHTO010000679.1 GCA_030040515.1 Terriglobia bacterium | reverse complement strand
TTCCCGCCTTGACCGGTGGCTGGATTTCCTGCCGGCAGAAAATCAGGTTGGGCAATATCACATCCCGGCGCGTCGGTACGGCCGGTAATGACGTAAAGATCGTGCACGCTGCCGTCGTTCGTGCCATTGGGATTCCGCTTGAAACGCACCTCGCGCACGGGGCCATTGGGGATGATGAACCAGGGCACTAGGTTTTTCGCGCCGCTCAGCGTGGCGACGGCGATCAAGGGATTCTGCGCCGGGCTCGAACCGCCGGGAGCGGGTTGGGAATGGCAGGACAAGCATTGGTTGGAGTTGAATCGCGGCCCCAATCCATTGTTGGCACCGCCGGCCACCACCTCGACCTCCGTGAACCGAGTCGCCCCATCCTGGAAAAACGCCGTTTCATCGGCAGTAAGGTTATTCAGAGGACCGCCGGCCCCGGGCGAGCCTCCCCGCACTCCGGGATCTACCGGCACCTTGCCCGGTCCGCCGGAGGTGTGAAGCAAAGGAACAAAAAGGGATGCCCAAACCAGCCCGACCAGCACTCTTACAGCACTTTTCCGTGGAGTATTCATTACCCATCCTCCCTTAAATGGAATTCGTGCCGAGGGGCTCCGACTACTTGGGAAAAAAACCTGAGATATGTATCGTCACTATACAACCAACCGGGTTCCGGCGCAAAAGGATTTGAAAAGGTCGTATCGTCCTCCGTTAGGTCCCTGTAGCGGCGCTCTATGAGCGCCGTCGGCGGTCGATAGACCGCCGCTACAGTAAGGTTGCCCCCCTTCCTTCGCTGCTCTTTTCTTGACTTGATGTTAAGCGGGCACCTAGAATTGGTCGTTTAACCCCAGAACGAAATAGATGCCTTTGCGACTCTACAACACGCTCACCCGGCAGCTTGAGGAATTCAAGCCCCTTGTCGGCAACACCGTGCGCATGTACGGCTGCGGGCCCACGGTCTACGACTACGCCCACATCGGGAACTACCGCACCTTCCTGTTTCAGGATGTCTTGCGCCGCTATCTCAAATATTCGGGGTATGAGCTGCGCCACGTTATCAACGTGACGGACGTTGATGACAACACCATCCGCAATTCGCAGGCGGCGGGCGTGCCGCTGCGCGCTTATACCGACAAATATATCGAAGCCTTCCTGGTGGATCGCCAGCTTCTGAACCTGGAGCAGCCGGAATTCCTGGTTCGCGCCACGGACCACATTCCGGAGATGGTGAAACTCATCCAGACGCTCGTTGACCGCGGCTTCGCTTATGCGAGTGAGGGGTCGGTTTATTACAAAGTGGCCGCGTTCGCGCCTTACGGAAAGCTGACGCACGTGGATTTCTCCGGCATCCTGGCGGGCGCGCGCGTGGACTCCGACAAATACGACAAGGAGAACGCGCGCGACTTCGTGCTGTGGAAGGCGGCGAAGGAGGGCGAGCCGTTTTGGGACGCGCCCTTCGGCCCCGGCCGTCCCGGCTGGCACATTGAGTGCTCCGCGATGTCGATGAAGTATTTGGGCGAAACTTTTGACATTCACTCGGGGGGCAGCGACTTGATTTTTCCCCATCACGAAAACGAAATCGCGCAAAGCGAAGCGGCCACGGGCAAGCTTTTCGTCAACGTGTGGATGCACTCCGAGCATTTGATCGTGAATGGCGAGAAGATGTCGAAGTCCCTCGGCCATTTCTATACGCTGCGCGACCTGATTCACCAAGGCTTCAAACCCTCGGCGATCCGTTACCTGTTGACCTCTGTGCCGCACCGCAAGCCGCTGAATTTCACCTTCGACGGCCTGCATCAGGCGCAGCAGTCCATCGACCGGCTGCGCAATTTCCGGTTCCGCCTGACCAAGGAGGAATTTCCCGAAGGTGAGACACCGGCCCTGCAAAACATCGCGCGCGAAGCCGCGCAGAAATTTGCGGATGCCCTGGATGACAACCTGAACACGGCGGGAGCGCTGGGCGCGGTCTTCGACATGGTGCGCGACGGCAACACCGCCATGGACCACGGCGAGTTCCACGCCGGAGACCGCTCGGAGTTTCTCGACACCTTGCAGCGCTTCGACCGGATTTTCGCGGTGCTCGAAGATGACGACCATGCGAAACTGTTGAAGCTGGGCTTCGTCAAGCCGCAGGAAGCGGGAACGGACGCGAATGCGGCAGCGGGGTCTGTGGCGGGGGGGGCGCCCTCCGACGAAGAGATCGAAAAGCTGATCGCGGAGCGTGCCGCCGCCCGCCGCGCGGGCAACTACGCGCGCTCGGACGAGATTCGGGCAAATTTGCAGAAGGCAGGTGTTATACTGGAAGATACGAAAGCGGGAGTGCGTTGGAAGCGGAAGTAACCATGCGAAATTTGCGAATCCATCTTCCGTTGCTGGCCTGACCCGACCTTTTTGGAATCCTCTCCGCCTCGCGCCGCAGGGCGCTGGGCATTGTGATCTCCTCACTGAAGGATCCCGAAACCAACGTCAACACCGCTCAAGGAAGCGGACAGGAAAGATGGAAACCAAACTACCCCACATATCGACTCCCCTACCGGGACCGAAAGCGCAGAAAATCCTGGCGCTCGACCAGCAATATGTTTCGCCCTCTTACACGCGCGACTACCCGATGGTGGCGAAGCGCGGCGAGGGTGCCATCGTCGAGGACGTGGATGGCAATCTGTTTCTGGATTTCGCCGCGGGCATCGCCGTGGTTTCCACGGGCCATTGCCATCCGGACGTCGTGCGGGTGATTCAGAAGCAGGCCGCGACGCTGATCCACATGTCGGGAACCGATTTTTATTATCCGGCCTTGGCGCAACTGGCCGAAAAAATAGCCCAGATTACCCCGGGAAAATTTCCCAAGCGCGTGGCGTTCGGCAACTCCGGTACCGAGGCCATGGAAGCGGCGATGAAGATCGCGCGCTATCACACTAAGCGGCACCGCTTCATCGCGTTCCTCGGCGGGTTCCATGGACGAACCTTCGGCTCGCTTTCGCTTACGGCGAGCAAAGCGGTGCAGCGGCGCGGATTCGGCCCGCTTCTGCCGGGCGTGGTTCACGTGCCGTATGCCAATCCCTATCGCTGCCCGCAGGGCCACGCCGCGCCGGATTGTGCGTGCGATTGCGTTTGCACCACCGGATCGAGCGGGAACTGTTCAGGACGGCGGTGCCGCCTGAGGAAGTGGCGGCCATCGTGGTGGAGCCGATTCAGGGCGAAGGA
>JASHTO010000678.1 GCA_030040515.1 Terriglobia bacterium | reverse complement strand
TGAATCATTTCCACCGGAATATTGACGGCGGACTCGCTGGAGATGAAAATGACGCGGCCCCAATTCCTTTCCTTCATGCCGGGAAGGTAGTGGCGCGCCAATCGCACTCCGCTCAGCACATTGACCTCGAAAAACCGCAGCCAGTCGGCATCGGTAATTTCCGCGAACGGCTTCGCCTCAAAAATTCCGAGATTATTCACAACGACGTCTGCCGAGGGCGCCTGATGGAGAAATTTCTCGACTCCTCCGCGGGTTCCCAGGTCGGCCGCGATGCCGCTTACCTGCGCGCCTTCCACCTGCTGCTGAATCTTCGCGACGGCCGCTTCCACGCGCGCCTCGGTGCGCCCGTTGACAACTACTTCCGCGCCCTCCGCGGCGAGCGCGGCGGCGATGGCGAATCCAATGCCCGCCGTCGACCCGGACACCACCGCGAATTTCCCCGTCAATCCCAGATTCATAGCTCCCTCCACATTCCAGCGCTTCGCCCTCCAACGTTCAATAGATGTAGCAACGGGGCGCACAGTTCCAGGTGTCCCGCCCAGGCGGGAGCAACCACCAGGGTTGCCCTGCGCAGGCGATTGTAATCGGGTCATCGGCGCATTGCCAGTTCTTCGGATTTGCGCTGGCAATGTGATTTCAACCTTGCAAACGGCATGCCCCATGTTCATGCAGAGCTGAGGCGGCGCGTCGGTAATAGAGATGAAATGAGTGTGCAGTCCTTGTTGTAAACCGGCCATTTGCGGATTCGCCGGATTGCGATAGACTCTCCCACCCAGCATCCAGCACAAAAGGGGGGTGTTCCAATGGTTCCAGCGAAGGACGTTCTGGTGGGGATCGACATGGGCGGGACGAGCTTGCGCGCGCTGGTGGTGAATGCGCGGAATGAGATTCTGTCGGTGCAGAAGGAACCCACCAACGTCGCGCAAAAATCCGACGGCCTGATTCGCGACCTCGCCGGAATGACGGAGGACGTGATTCGCGCCGCGGGGCTGCGCAAATCGCAGTTGCGCGCGGTCAGCATCGGGGCGCCTGGCGCCGTGGATCCGGAGCGCGGCGTCGTCTACCACGCGCCCAACCTGGGCTGGGACGTCGTGCCGTTGGGCGAGAACCTGAAAAAACTATTGCGCGTCCCGGTTTTTGTGGAGAACGACGTGAACGTGGGCGTGGCGGGCGAGCACGCGCTGGGAGCGGGTCAGGGCGCACAGGACCTGGTGGGCGTTTTTGTAGGAACAGGAATCGGCGGCGGCATCATTTTCCGCGGCGAGCTCTACCTGGGAACGCGCGGGGCCGCGGCGGAAGTGGGCCACACGATCGTGCAGGTGGATGGCCCGCGCTGCGGCTGCGGAAATCGAGGGTGCATCGAGGCGTTGGCCAGCCGCACCGCCATGGAGCGCGATGTGCGCGCCGCCATTCGCGCCGGCGAAAAGAGCTGTGTCCTGAAACTCATGGAGGAGCGCGGCAAGGACCGCATGACCAGCAACATCATCCAGCGCGCGCTGAAGAAGAACGATCCCGTCATGCGCCGGGTGATGAAACGCGCGCAATATTTTCTGGGCATGGCGGTGGCGAACGTCGTAAATCTGCTCGATCCGGAATGCGTGGTGATGGGCGGCGGGATCGCCGAGCGCCTGGGAGAGGATTTTGTGGGCCCGATCCGCAAGACGGCGTATGAGAATTTCCTGCGCCGGCACGATGCCGAACGCGTGAGGATCGTTCCGGGCGCGCTGGGAGATAACGCCGGCCCGCTGGGCGCGGTGGTTCTGGCAAGGAAGAGGTTGCCGAAGTAGGGTAGCGAAGCCCTGCAAAGAGATTCCACCGCAGAGGGCACAGAGAAACACCGGGGTGTACTTCTCTGTGGACTTCTGTGCTCTCTGGGGTAAGCGTCTTTTCAAACTCATGGCCAACGATGCGGTTACGAGCGTCACACCCGCCTATGACCGCGCCAACCAGATCAACGCGACGGCGGCGGGATTTCTCGGCTGGACGCTCGATGCTTTTGATTTCTTCATCCTGACCTTTGTGCTGGCTCCGGTGGCGCGCGATCTGAATGCCTCAATCGCGCAGGTCGCGGCCACCATCACCGGCAGTCTGGCGATGCGGCCCGTGGGCGCGCTGTTTTTCGGCATGCTGGCGGACCGCTTCGGGCGCCGCTGGCCGTTGATGCTGAACATCATCTTCTATTCCGCGGTCGAGCTCCTCTCCGGCCTCGCACCCAATTTCAAAGTGTTCCTGGTGATGCGTTTGCTTTACGGAATCGGCATGGGGGGAAATTGGGGAGTGGCCGCGTCGCTGGTGATGGAATCGGTGTCGCCCAGGTGGCGCGGGATCGCCTCGGGTTTCCTGCAGGAAGGTTATGCGGTGGGCAACATTCTTGCCGCGGTGGTCTATTTTCTGGTTTTCCCGCACTGGGGCTGGCGGGCCATGTTCTTGGTTGGAGGATTGCCCGCGCTGCTTTCCATTTTCATTTTTACGAAAGTGAAGGAGCCCGACGCGTGGCACGAGTCACGCACGGATTTGCGAACTTACGCCAATGCCATTTTCGGCCACTGGAAAATGTTTCTCTATATCGTGCTGCTCACTGTGGTGATGAACTGCATTTCCCACGGCACGCAGGACCTTTATCCCACTTTGCTTCAGCAGCAGCGTCACTTCGGCCCGCAGACCACGGCGTTCATCGTCATGATCTCCATGGTGGGTGCGATCGCCGGGGGTCTGGTGTTCGGCCACTACTCGGAGCGGGTGGGCCGCCGCCGCGCGATGCTAGCCGCGGTTACTCTC
>JASHTO010000677.1 GCA_030040515.1 Terriglobia bacterium | reverse complement strand
TGAGGAGTTGCAGTCCAGGCTGGATGACAACCTGGTTCTTAGGACGGCGTTTCAAGCGCTCACACCAGGTCGGAGGAAGTCATACATCTTTTACGTCTCCATCGCGAAGCAGGCAAAAACCAGGGCCACGCGGGCGGAAAGGTGCGTGCCGATGATCCTGAGCGGGCGAGGGTTCAACGAACTGCCGAATTGAGGCTCGATTCGAGTGAAGCGAGCCTCGGCTTCAGCGACATCACCAATTCGCCATAGCTTTCGCCACCTCAACCTATCTTTTCATGGTGGTCATAGCACTGGTCCACAGGCCGGTTTTCCGATCACGCTGGTTCCTGAACCACGAATGTGGCGGTGTACAAGGTCTTTTTCAGCACGGAGTGATCGACGGGCGAGCACTGGATCATGTAGAAGTCCACGCTGGCCTTGTAGGGAGGCTTTAGCATGGGCTCCAGCGCCACCTGTTGCACATCGATATCAACTTCCGGCGATGAGGGATTTCCTCTTCCACAACAATTGTTTTCAATACATTAAAAGTTTTCCCTCGTGAGGACCGCCCCTCCGGCTTGATATTCCATTTACCGTTTCGCCATCCCACGACCGGATTCTATGGTATTTCTTGCTTCGCAGCCACAATAGTGCTTAGGTAAAGCGGTGAGGGAGTGTAAAATGCGCAAGATCTCCAAGATTGCGGGGCTTCAGGTGGGCCTGAAATCAGAAATCCATGATCAAAGCGGCGACTCGAGAATGCGGATGGCGCGCTCCGGTGTGGGTGCTCACGACATTGCTGCTATCGAGTTCCCTGCCGGCCCTCGCGCAACAGGCGCCCCCGCTGAAGCCGGAAACCGCCCTGCCCATGCCCAAGCCCATCCAGCTCGCCGAACTTCAACTCAGGAGCCACACGGGGGCCTTCCTCAATTCCCACGGCAATAACATCCTGAGGATTGTTTTCAGCGACGGGCGGCTGGAGATCGCTTCGGAAGGTGATGAACCGCCCCGCATCTTCACGGCGATCGGGCAAACAGGTTGTCTGCGGGGATGAATCATGTAACTCATGCCTCAAAATTGGGAGGCAAGCAAAGCAATTGAGGCTTTGCCGCTGAGGTCATAAAAGCGAGGGGGCGTGACCATCAGCCTATTTCCGGGAGGTCAAATGGGTCTTCGCTGCTCGAAGAGAGTAACTCTCTGTTTCACGGCCGCAGGCTTGGCAGCGCTGGGCCTGTTCCTGGCGAGAGCCAGCGGGCATCGCTTGCTCGCCGAGGCGGTAGATTCCGGCAATATCGAGGCGCGCAGCGACTACGCTGAAGTGGTTCACGCGCTCGAACCGCTGATTGAGCACGAACTCAAGGAAAAGGGCATTCCTTCCATCGCCGTTGCCCTCGTCGATGATCAGCAGATCGTTTGGGCGCAGGGTTTCGGCGATGCTGACCCCGACCACAATCTCGCCGCCACGGGTTCCACCGTTTACCGCGTCGGCTCGGTATCGAAGCTGTTCACGGACATCGGAATCATGCAGCTCGTGGAGCGGGGAAAGCTCCGCCTGGATGCTCCCGTCCAGACTTATATACCTGATTTCCATCCCCAGAATCCCTTTGCCAAACCCATCACGCTGCGCGAGCTGATGTCGCACCGCTCAGGGCTGGTGCGTGAGCCGCCCATCGGCCACTACTTTGACGATCACCCGCCCGCGCTGGCCGAGGTGGTCCATTCTTTAAACGAGACGACCCTGGTTTATCCTCCCGGAGCGCACACCAAGTACTCAAACGCCGGAGTCACGGTGGCGGGATATGTGCTCCAACAGCAAAGCGACGAGGCTTTTGCGACATACTTGAAGGAAAAGGTCCTGGAACCCATGGGCCTTCACTCCAGCGGGTTTGAGCCGTCTCCCGACTTGATCGGCCGCGTCGCCAAAGCGGACATGTGGACGTACGACGGCAGGATTTTCCCGGCCCCGACATTCGAGTTGGGGATATTTCCCGCCGGAAGCCTCTACACAACCGTGACGGACCTGGGGCGCTTCGAAAGCGTGCTCTTCGCCGGCGGGCGCGGACCCGGCGGGCAGGTGATCAACAAGGCGACGCTCGAAGAGATGTGGGCTCCGCAATTTTCCACTGCTGCTGAGCCCGGCCGCTTCGGTCTGGGATTCGTGCTGGGCAAACTGGACGGACACCGCCGAGTTGGCCACGACGGCGCGATTTACGGTTTCGCCACGTCGCTCGCCGCGCTGCCTGATGACAAGATCGGCGCTGTGGCGGTCTCCACGCTCGATTGCAGCAATGCCGTGACTGACCACATTGTGGAGGAAGCGCTGCGACTGGCCCTCGCCGCGCGCGAGCACAAGGCGCTGC
Source organism: Terriglobia bacterium (assembly GCA_030040515.1). Lineage (GTDB taxonomy): Bacteria > Acidobacteriota > Terriglobia > UBA7540 > UBA7540 > Bog-366. The sequence goes on along the minus strand of JASHTO010000677.1, from coordinate 5,716 downwards.
CTCCGGTCGAGCTCACCGCACTCATCGATCCCGCCCAGGCGCGCAAGCTGGCGGGCTACTACGGCGGCGGGCCCGGCGCATTCGAGCTTGACGAGCGGGAGGGAAAGCTCTTCATGCTGCCGGAGAGCGGTGGCTTCCAGCGCGAAATCCGCAGCCTCGCGGGCCACCTCGAAGTGGACGATCGGCTGTCCTACGGAACTCCCGTCAGCGTGAGCGGGGACGCCGTTCAAATGGGCTCGAACCGGCAAGCCGCTGTCAAGAAGGTTGCTCCCGCGCCCGCCGCGCCGCCATTGCAGGAATTGGTGGGCGAATACGGCTGGGACTACGACACGCTTTACGTTCTGGAGAAGGACGGCCACCTTGAAGTTCTGATCGAGTGGTTTGAGTACGATCCGCTGAAGCAGGTTTCGCGAGACGTCTTTCAGTTTCCCGACTACGGCTTGTATGACGGCGAGCGCGCCACGTTTGAGCGCGATGCGCACGGCGCGGTGACGGGCGTGAAGATCGGCTGGGTGGAATTCAAGCGACGCGCCGGGGGCAATATCAGCGGCGGAGTGTTTCACGTTCGGCCGTTAAAGCCCATCGATGAGCTGCGCCGCGAAGCTCTTGCCGCGCAGCCTCCCGCCGAGTCCGGAGACTTCCTGAAGCCCGACCTGGTGGAGCTGGTGAAACTCGACCCCACCATCAAGCTGGACATTCGCTACGCGAGCACGCGAAACTTTCTCGGCACGCCCATGTACCAGCAGGCGCGCGCCTTCATGCAGCGCCCCGCCGCGGAAGCCGTTGCCCGGGCAAATCAGAAGCTGCGGGCGATTAGCCTTGGCCTCTTGATTCACGACGCTTATCGCCCCTGGTACGTCACGAAGATGTTCTGGGACGCGGTGCCCGACGCCGATCACATTTTCGTGGCGAATCCCGCGGAGGGCTCGCGCCACAATCGCGGCTGCGCGGTCGACCTCTCCATGTTCGACCTGAAGACGGGCCACGCCGTGCCCATGGTCAGCACATACGACGAGATGACCGAGCGCGCCTTCCCGTTCTATCCCGGCGGAACGTCACTCGAGCGGTGGAATCGGGAATTGCTGCGCCATGCGATGGAGGATGAGGGCTTCACGGTCTACGACGATGAGTGGTGGCACTTCGACTACAAGGATTGGAAACGCTATCCCATCTTGAATGTCGAGTTCGAGAAGATCCAATAGGGATATAAATGCACAGGGTTTGGTAGTGTCTCAGTTTGAATTTTGGAGCCGGCTCGTCACATCGTCACCAGCCGCCCATCGCTGTAGCGGCGCTCCATGAGCGTCGCATTTACGAGCTTGCCCGTCATCTGACGGAGCAAGCCCCTGCGACGATCAATAGACCGCCGCTACAGAATTTCAAACTGAGACACTACCATCCTCTTGCCAACCTTGCGCGCGGTTCGATAATGTCATAACTTGGCAGCCGTACCCAAAGCGTAGGTGCAACTCTTGCGGTTGTCCCGCCTGGGCGGGAGCGGCCCCGACCCGTCGCCCGGAGGCTTTGGGCCGCGGGGCCAGGGCTGCCCCTACGAAAGGTCACCATGAATGCTGCGGTCATACTCGACTTCAAATCCCCTCCCCGCTACGACACCTTCGCCGAACCGGTGGCTGCCGAGGGCGAAGTCATGGTCTCGGTGAGCGCGGCAGGGCTGCACCAGATCGTCAAATCTCTGGCGAGCGGGGCACACTATGGCAGCACCGCAGCGTTGCCGCAGATTCCCGGAGTCGACGGCGTGGGGCGCATGCAAGACGGCACGCGTGTGTACTTTGGAGCTTCTAAGAGCCCCTGGGGGAGTATGGCGGAGCGCTGCGTCACGGCTCGCTCGCTCTGCTTCCCGATTCCGGAAGCACTTGATGACGCGACGGTCGCGGCGATGATGAATCCCGCCCTCTCGTCCTGGGGAGCGCTCAGAGAGAGAGTGCAGCTCCAGCCCGGAGAGAACATCCTGATCCTCGGGGCGACAGGAGTGGCTGGAAAACTGGCGGTGCAGATTGCCCGGCGCCTGGGCGCCGGGCGAGTGGTCGCCGCGGGGCGCAACCCGGCGGCGCTCGAAGAGCTTCTGCAACTGGGCGCTCACGCCGTCATCCCTTTGGTGGATGACCAGGAAGCTCTCGCCACGTCACTCCGCCAGGAATGGTCGAAATATCCGGTGAACGTGGTGCTCGATTACCTGTGGGGCAGGCCGGCGGAGACGGTGCTCGGCGCCATGACGCAAAAAGGGCTCCAGCACGCCGCGGCGCGCATCCGCTACGTGGAAGTCGGCTCCATGGCGGGCCAGACGATTTCGCTCAGCGCGGCAACCCTGCGCAGCTCGGGGCTGGAGCTGATCGGCAGCGGCTTCGGAAGCATCTCCATGGAGAAGATTTTTCAGGCCTTGCGGGAATTCCTCCAGGAAGCTACGACGCGGCCGTTCACGATGAAAGTCGAAACCGCTCCCCTGCGCGAAGTCGAAGCGCGCTGGAATTCTGCGGAAAAGGGCACCCGCCTGGTGTTCATCCCGTGACCGGCGGCAACGCCGAGCCCCTCTACATCTCGATGGGTTACGTCGCCATCGGGTCGCTGTCCGGCTACGCGCTCAACTTCGATTCGAGCAAGCTGGAAGCCACCACCATCATGGACAAGGCGCTCGGCGGCAAGGTCTCCTGATGCGAATCTTCAAACAATTCATCGGGGCGCTACTTTCGGCTGCACTCGCCTTGCTCGTCAGCGCGGCCACTCTCTGCGCGCAGCGGCATTCCATCAAGCGATTGGATGGAAGCAGGATCACACTCGCGGAGATCGACCAAACCGTCGCGCATTGGATGGCCGCGGCGCGGGTGGCCGGCGTGGGCATCGCGATCTTCAATGGCGGCAAAATCACGTACCTCAAGGCTTACGGCGAGAGGGACACGGAAAAGCACCTTCCCCTCACGCCCGATTCCATCATGACCTGCGCGTCACTCAGCAAATCCGCCTTCGCCGTGCTGGTGATGGATTTGGTGCGCCGGGGAATCATCAATCTCGATAAGCCCGTGTATGAATATCTTCCCCAGCCGCTCCCGGAATATCCAAATTACTCGGACCTGGCGGGCGACGAGCAGTACAAACTCCTGACCATGCGCATGCTGCTCGACCACACGACGGGGTTTCCCAATTTGCGCCGATTTATGGATGACAAGAAGCTGAAGTTTTACTATCCGCCCGGATCAAGATTCACCTATTCCGGCGAGGGCATTCTGCTCGGGCAAATGGTGGTGGAAACCGTTACCGGAAAACCGCTGAACAAGTTGATGCACGAGTTCATTTACGACCGCCTCGGAATGACCCGCACCAGCATGGTGTGGGAAGGCCGCTTTGAGGACGATTTCGCCAAGGGCTACGACGAAAACGGGAAATCGCTCGGCCCGGAAAGGCGAGAGAAGGCCAGCGCCGCGGGGGGCATGCAGTCCACGCTGCGCGATTATGCCCGGCTTGTGCAGGCCGTGCTCAGCAGGAAGATTCCGCCGAAGAAAGAGCGCAAGATGATGCTGAGCCCGCAGATTCAGATCCACTTGAAGCACGAGTTCCCGTCGCTCGCGGAAGAAACGACCACGGAAAACGATTCCATCCGCCTGAGCTATGGCCTGGGCTGGGGGCTTTATTGGAGTCCTTATGGTGAAGCCTTTTTCAAGGAAGGCCATGACGACGGCTGGCGGCACTATGTGGTGTGCTTCGATAAACCCAGGACCGGTATTCTGATCATGACAAACAGCTCGAACGGCGAGGACCTCTATAGCGGCCTGCTGGAGAATCTGATTCAAGACACCTTCACGCCGCTCGTGTGGGAGGGCTTCAAATCGTCTCGGGAGGTTGACTCCGGCCAGCCATGAAGAACGAAAACCAATTCGTTTCCCGGCCTTCACCGGGTGTGCGGAACCCTCTCGAAAGCGATATTTTGTCCGAAATATTTTCGAGTCCAGCCCAAATCCTGGAGTCTCACCCTCGATCCCTTTTCCCGCCTTGTGCGAGTTTTCACGCTCTTAAGGGCAATCAAGCCCGTAATTTCACGCACCAAATGAGAGCCATAGTCGAGTCCATGGAAACACCTCGTCCTTCATTTACGAAGTATAAGTTATTTATTTTAAATAACTTACAAATGATTGCAGATTTATTGGCCGAGGGCCGAGGTTTGGCACTCGGTTTGCCCTAGATGTCAGCACGAGGGAGTGAAGTCCCATAAATCAGTCTGAAGACTGATGGGGGTGCGGGGATCGCGCTGAGCTTGGAGCTCCCCACCGAAACGGATGGGGAACGAAATTAGCGAAGATCACAAAATTGGTCCGAAGGAAATCACGTTGCCTGGCTCAACGGGGATCGCCCTTCACCTCAGGGGGAAGTTTAATCCTGCAGTTATACGGAGCGGCATGAATTGTAGCGGCGCTCTACGACCCGTCGCCAGAAGACGGCTTTGGGTCGCAGGGCGAACGCCGACCGGCGGTCATAGACCGCCGCTACAGCCAAATACGCAAACACTTATGTCGTTCCGTATATCTGTCGGTTCTGGCAGGGGATTTGGGGAAAAGCTCCGATGTTGCAGCAGCATCGGGACACCGCAAACTGAAACCTCTGAATCGGGTAGCGAACACTGAGCTTCTATGCGCGAGATGGCCATAGCGGAAAATCATCGATTTCCTCAGAACACCCCCATGGGTGTGGGGCCGGTGTTTCCGCGCTTCAATGGGCGGGAAATCACCGAGGAGTGCTTAGGCCGCGTCATGGAATTGGCCCGCCTGGCGCCTTCCGACTGGAACCTCCAGGCGTGGCGCTGGATTGTGGTGCGCGAGGCGGCAGCCAAGCACCATCTTGAGGCCGCCACTTCCACGAAAATGCCACTCAGTTCCGCCCCGGTGATTCTGATCAGCCTTGCCGATACGCTGGCGTGGAAATCCACGCCTCAGCACTTGCAGGAAATGATTGCCAGCCGCAAGATCTCCATTGAGGAGGGGCGCGAGGCGCTGCGCCGCGTTCGAGAGTACTATTCTTCTTCTCCGGAAACCGCCAAACGCGCCGCCCTCGCCAACGCCTTCGTGGCTGCGCACCAACTTCTGTTAGGTGCGGCGGAATTCGGCCTGACGGCTTACTGGGTCACCGAGTTCGATGAAAGCAAAGTGAAGACTTACTTTCACATTCCCGACCAATTTCTGGTGGCCACTCTTCTCCCCATCGGATACCGTGAACCCTTCGAGGCGCCGGTTCTTCACGGGAATCCCTTCCGCACATCCGTGTACAAGGAGAAATTTGGCGAGGTTCTCGGCCCCACGCCCTCGTCCGGTTGAAATCTAGAATGTTCCGAAGTTATAGCCCAGCCAGACGCCGCCCTCCCACACGCTGTCTCTGCCGAACTGGTCGGTGAAGCCGCCCACATGTCGGTAATCAAATTGGGGCCGAAGGAAGATGCTGTGAGTCAAATAGAATTGAACGCCAAGGCTGGCGTGCTCCTGAAAGTGGTTGGCGCTTCCCACGGACTCCGTCTCATTCTCGCAAACGGCAACGCCCACGCAGGAGCTTTCCAGAATGGAGAAGCCGGTGTGCGCCCCGCCGATTCCACCTTCGACTCTGAGCGTTACGTGCTTTTGGGAATAAGGCACGTAAAGGCCGTTAAAGTCATAGAACTCCTGGCGATACTGAATCGGACCGTAGTTACCCTTGGCCGGCTGAAATACCCATTCGCCTC
>JASHTO010000676.1 GCA_030040515.1 Terriglobia bacterium | reverse complement strand
TGAGCGGCCCCCTTTTTCTGTTCCAGCCTCAGGGCGAGTTTCCAGCCGCTTGCTGTGCGCCCACCAGGTGGGGGCTAGCCCCCACCTGGGCGGCGAATTCGTTCGGCGTCCTCTCTCCCAGGGCCCTGTGAGGACGACTCTCATTGTATTCGCGCCGCCAAGCCTCGATGATTTGCTTCGCCTCGCCCAAACTCGTGAACCAATGCGCATCGAGGCACTCCGCTCGCAAGGTCCCATTGAATGACTCCACGTGGGCGTTATCGGTTGGTTTGCCGGGCCGTGAGAAGTCGATTCGCACGCCGTTCTGATACGCCCACAGATCCAGGATCTGGCTCGTAAACTCGGCCCCATTATCACAGAACAACATCTTCGGCGTCCCTCGCTCTTGTCGAATCCGATTCAGAACTCCCACCACATTTTTACCTTTCAAGCTCTGCCCCACCTCGATGGCCAGGCTCTCTCGCGTGAACACGTCCACCCCGGTCAAAGCCCGGAAGCGACGTCCGTCCACCAACTGATCGGCCATGAAATCCAAACTCCAGACCTCATGGGCGGCTCTCGGCTTGGTGCGCTCGCGCTGGTGCTCGGCCACGCGACGCCGGCGTCGAGGCTTCTGGCGCAGGCCCAGGCCCTCTTCTCGATACAGCCGATACACCCGCTTCTTGCCCACTTTCCAGCCCTCGCGGTTCAGCAGCACGCGGACCTTACGGTAGCCGTAGCGGACTCGGGCCTGGGCGATCTCTCGAATGCGCAGCCGCAGCGCGCTCTGCGGATCCTTGCTGCTGCGATAACGCTTGGTCGAACGAGCTAGCCGCGCCACTCCGCACGCGCGCCGCTCGCTGATCTTGTACCCACCGCACAGATATTCCACCACCGGGCGGCGCCGCGAGGGCTTCACAATTTTTTTGCCAGTACGTCCTGCAGCATGACCTTGTCCAGCGTCAGGTCTGCCACTACCCGCTTCAGTCGGACGTTCTCTTCCTGCAACTGCTTCAACTGTCGAACTTGATCGATCTCCAGACCCGTGTACCGCTTCTTCCAGCGATAGAATGTCTGCTCGGAAATCCCCACTTGACGAATCAGCTCCGCCAGCGGAACTCCCACCTCTGCCTGCTTCAGCACCCCCACGATCTGCTCCACAGAAAATCGCTTCCGCTTCACGGCAAAACCTCCTTTTCGACTCCAGGATTCTGCCGGAAACTAACCCTTAACGTGGATCAGAAAATGGGGGGCCGCTCACTTCCACTGTCCACGCTGCTTCCGCCCAACAGGACCTGTCACGCTTTACGAGTTGTGTCCTGCAGAGTGGTATTGAACTCCCCTACCACGCCGTCAAAAGCAACATTGCCGACTCCCTGAACGTCATCGTTCAACTGGAGCGCCGGCCCGGCCAACGTTTTGTGTCCGAAGCCCTCGAAATCAAGGGTTACGACCCCGAGGCGGATCGCTACGACTTCGCCCCACTTTACATTCGAGAGGAGGGGCCATGCCGGCATTAGGACAAAACCCTTCCCAGGGCCATCGGCTGACTCCCGAGGAATACATTAAGACGAACTATGAGCCGGCAGACTACGTTGCTGTTTTGATTCACCACCGTGCGAAAAACGACACGATCCAGCGCGTCAACACCGCCGAGGCCATCGCCTCTGACAAATGGCAAGCGTGGCTTCGCCATATAAACGCGAACGGCTACGATGTTTACATCTCCCAGAACACTCTGAACGGCGATTCTCCGCATCGCCGCAAACAGGATGTAGCAGCCATCCGCCACGTGTACCTCGACCTGGACCAGGATGGTGACCAAGCCTTGAAGGCCATTCAGGCGAGCACCCAGCTCCCGCCACCGAACTTCGTGATTGACACATCGCCGGGCAAGCACCAGGTGATTTGGAAGGTGCAAGGGATGTCTCAGGCCCAGGCAGAGAGCCTGATGCGGGCGATGGCGAGAGAATTTGGAGGTGATCCCGCCGCGACCGATTCCACGCGGGTTCTGAGACTGCCCGGCTTCTATAACAAGAAATATGACGTGCCGTATCAAATCCAGGCGCGCCAAGGGAGCTCGCAAGTTTACCGACTCACCGATTTCAAAGTCTCTCTGGAGGAAGCGCAGGATCAGGTGCACACTGCTCACCAACGGCCCACTGGTCAGGGTTCCTACCACAAGCGGACCCATTCGGAGCACAATTGGCACTGGGTCATGCGACGGCTTCGGCAGGGAGACTCAGCGGAGAATCTGATTCGGAAACTTGAGCAGTCACGACAGGACAAGCCAAATCCAGGCTACTACGCCCGGCTGACAGTCACTCGGGCGTACGCTAGTTCTTTGACCGCATAAAAAGATTCCGTTGGTAGCCAAACTTTGCTCGCGCTTTCCGGCGCGTGAATTGCCAGTCAATCTTCACCCGCATGCGATTGACCTTGCGGTTCCAGGCGCGGGCTTCGCGTCGTAGGATAGCCAAGGTGGGAATCCTGCGTCTCCCGAGGCATTGCCGGGCGAACAGACTAATTTC
>JASHTO010000675.1 GCA_030040515.1 Terriglobia bacterium | reverse complement strand
AGGGGTGAGTTTTGAGGCGTCATCATAGCACACCGCATCAGCGCGTGAGGAATGAAGGAGAGGCTGGCGTGACACCTTCGGGTGGCTAATGAACCTTGTGGCGGATTCGGGCCAGCCCGTCCTTGGCCAGGGTGTAGTCCGGGGAGAGTTTCAGGGCCTGCTCGAAGTGGTGGCGCGCTTTGCCATAAAGCTCCTTGTCCGCATACACGCGCCCGAGATTGTAATGGGGAAAGTGGTAAGACTCGTAACGTTTGGATTGCAGCGAGCGCTCGAGCCAGGGAATAGCTTCGTCGTATTCGCCCTTCTCGATCAGGTACGCGCCGATGTCGTTGTAGGGGTTGCCGAACTCCGGGTCAATTTGAATGGCTTTTTTGCACTCGGCGATGGCGTCGTCAATTTTTCCCTGAAAGCGGTACGTCCAACCGAGATAGGTGAAGGCCTCCGCAGTGGGATGCAGGTCGAGCGACCGCTTATAAAGTTCTACGGCCATCTCATAATCCCCGCCCATCTGGTATTGATACGCTTCCTTGAGCAGGTCCCACGCGGCTTGAAGTTCTTCTGCGCCCATTTATCTTGGCAGAGCCTTCCTAGGTTGTAGTTAGCACAGGCACCAAAAGTTGTCAATGACACGGCGTGCAGATAGGAAGGGTATTGGCGCAGATGACATTTGATCTCATCACAACTCGGAACAAAGCGCGCGGGGACGAAAGGGACATTGTGTCAGGCAGGATTTTCAACTTCGCGGGCTGCCGTGCATTCAGCGCATGGGCAAAGGGTGCGGAGATATTGGAAGGTGTAAATGCCCGAGGAGTGGCCGTCGCTCCAATAGATTTGCAGCGCGTACCGGCCCACCAACTCCGCGCGCTCGGGGTGCAGGGGTTTTTGACCGAGAATCGGCAAGCCGCCCACGGCCTGGTCCTGCACCGGAGCGGCTTCCCCGCACGTTGCACACGGACACTTGCCGCGCAAAAAGCGGTATGGGTAGGCGCTCTCGTGGCCATCGGACCAGCGAATGGCCAGCGTGTTGTTTCCGGCGGCAAGTTTGATCTTTTTTGGAATGACAGGCATTTGGGAAAACCGGATTGCGGTATTCGGTTGTTGGTTCCCGGCCAGGTCCCGTTCAAGTCGCCCGGCTTTATTTACCGAAAGCCAACAACCAAGAACCGACTACTCAATACTAATGTCCTCCGCCTTTTCGAAATTGCCGGCATTGATCTGCGCGGCCAGCGCGCCGGCGACTTCGCGAAACGCTTTGCCGTAAACCGTCGAGCCGTCCAATGCCACGGGCTTGCCGGAATCGCTCTGTTCGCGAATTGAGAGGTCGAGCGGGATTTCTCCCAGAAAGGCGAAGTTCAGTTTCTTCGCGGCCACGCGCGCGCCGCCGTGGCCGAAGATTTCCTCGCGGTGGCCGCACTGCGAGCACACGTGGTAGCTCATGTTCTCCACCACGCCGAGAATCGGCACATTTAATTTTTGAAACATGGCGATGGCCTTTGACGCCACGGTGAGCGCCAGGTCCTGTGGCGTGGAGACAATCACCGCGCCGGTCAGGGGGATCGTCTGGGAGAGGCTCAACTGAATGTCGCCCGTGCCGGGCGGCATGTCCATCACCAGATAATCGAGTTCGCCCCAGCGCACGTCGCCCAAAAATTGCTGGATGGTTTTGTGCAGCATCGGCCCGCGCCAAATCACCGCCTCGTCCTTGGGCAGGAAGTACGCCATGGACATGATCTTGATGCCGTACTCGACGGGCGGCTCGATTTTGCCTTCTACCACGTGCGGCGCTTCGTTTCCACCCATCAGGATGGGCACGCTGGGGCCGTAAACGTCCGTGTCCAGAAGGCCGACCTTTGCGCCCGCGGTGTGGAGTGCAATCGCCAGGTTCGCCGCCACCGTGGATTTCCCCACGCCGCCCTTGCCGCTTGCCACCGCGATGGTGTGTTTTACCTGGGGAATCAATGCTGGGTTGGGCGCGCGCGGCGGGCCTGCCGCCATCACTCGAACTTCCACGTCGGCAGCGCCCAGGGCCAGTACTGCCTCGCGCGCCTGCGTTACCAATTGGTTGCGGGCCGGAGATGCCGGCGAGCTCAGTTGCAGCGCAAAGGAAACCCGGCTGTCACCCACTTCCAGTTGCTTAATGAACCCTAGCGTGACGATGTCCCGTCCCAGGTCCGGATCCTTCACCGTGCGGAGTGCGTTCACAACGTCCTGCGGAGTAATACCGCTGCCCATGCGTCCTCTCCGAAAACTTTCTCCAAAGCTCCCGCGCTTTCATTCTGGAATGCACCGAAGGGTTTGTCAAACACATCCGGCCGAACGTAGCTTTGCATTGGGTTTTGTAGCGGCGGTCTATCGACCGCCGGCGGCGCTCATAGAGCGCCGCTACAGCGGGTACGTTCTTAGCGGGTGCATCTCCAATTGACCGCTCGGAAGGATTCCTCTATTGCTGCGCAAGCTCGCCACTGCCGTGGAAAAATCCGGCGGCTTTGTGCAAGGCATCAACCCTTTCATGAGTACTTCCACAAACGTTCCGGCCGCCGCACCGGGCGCGAATCCCGGCGTTTCTTCTCCTTTATCTAACCCGTAAACACCGCCCGGCTATTTGACGGCCGCCTTCACCTTAGCGAGCAGGGTTTGAGCCTGGCCCTGGAAAGGTCCGGGCAAGGCGATGGCCTTGTTTAACGCATCGATGGCGCCGCGATGGTTGGCCGGATATCCCATTTCATACGCAGTGGCGAGATAGAAAAGCGCCTGCCCTTGGAGCGCGGGATTGCCCTCCAACAGACCTCCGGCGGCCTTCAGTTCGTCAATCGCCGGCTGCAACCTCGAGGTCTTTTGCGCGCGCACCAGAGCGGCATAACCCAGCGTCAAGTGCGCGATGCCGAGCTGCTTGTTCATTTCGGTTTTGAAAGCCGTTTCGTCCACGCCGTCGGGCTTCTTCATATTCTGCGCCGCTGCTTCGGCTTTCTGCGCATATGCGACCCCTTTTTCGGTTGACGGCGGGCTGAGGTAGAACTCTTCGATCAATCCCAAAGTGTTCAGGACCTCCACGGCGTTCGGGTCGTCGGCCACCACTTTGTCGCCGTATTCCAAAATCTTCGGAAGGTTGCTCTGCATGCGGTAGGCGTCGAAGTAGGCGTGATTAATCTGGGCAGCGTTCTCCTTTTCCTGCTCGGGATAGACCTTGAGGAAGTTGTCGAGAATCTCAATGCGCTTGGCCGGGTCCGTGACGCGCGGGAGAACCTGGAAAAATGCCCACACGGCATAATCGTGGCAGTCCTTAGCCAGGTCCTGGTTGTCTTTCTGAATTTTCGCCCACTCCTCGTCAGTGGCCTTAGCGGGCCGCACGGGATTGCCCGTCTCTGTCTTGGCCTGGTCCGGAACTTTGTTGATGACATCGAAAATGGTGTCGCTCACTTTCGTGCTGCCGGCGTAAGCGCGCATGAGATTGAGATAGAGATTCAGGTCCTTGTAGTTTGCCGCCAGGTCTTTTTCAGCGTATTCAATCGATTTGTCGAAGTTATTCAGTTTCAGGTTGGCGGTGGCGTAGTATTCAAGGGCGCAGGGCATGAATTTCGAGTCGGGGTGCGCCTGAGTGAACTTGTCGAGCGCATCGAGCTGCTGTTGCGGGTTGTCCGCGCCGTTGACGGCCAGCATCAGCTTGTCTTCGTCCGTGCCGATGGCGACGATAAAACCAGGGCACGGCTGTTGCGCCCAAAGGGCCTGCGCGGTCATTCCCAGGGCAAATACGAGGAAAGCACAAATTCGCCGATCCATGGAAACCTCCGGTTCAGGACGAAATTCGGGCCTCGGGCGACCGCCCGAAATGCGGCACAAACCGCGGGACCACGCGCTGATAATCTCGATACCGTGGCCCGTACTGATCCACCAGTTTGCGCTCTTCAAGCGGTGCGAGGATTTGATACATCAGGATGTTTAGAAATGCCAGCAAAAAAATCACGAGGGCTCCGGTGAGGAAGGCCATGCTCAATACCATCAGCATGTAGAGCAGATAGCGAGGATGCCGCAGCCGCGCGTAGATTCCCGTGCGGACCACCATGCTCAATGGGTGCTGCGGGTTCAGTTCCGTGAGGCCCACCAATCTCCGCCAGCCCAGCGCTTGCCGGGTCTGTGCATCCAACCAGCTTGCCGCGACGAAAAGCACTCCGCCCGCAGCCCACGTCAGGACGTTGCGGTCAATGCGCCGAGCCAGAAGCTCGTTGCGCCCCATGACGATCGCCGCGGCAAAAATCAGCCAGACGGGTAACGCGATGCAGAAGGCACGGTTGCCGATTCGCCGCCAGAAGCGGATCGCCGTGTGAAACACCAGCCAGTAGAATGGAATCCAGAGAAGCAGAACCAGGTAAAATAGCGCGATGTAATCGATGACGGCAGAAAACATGGTAAGGTCCGTAGCTCAAAATCCGAATCTTGCACTCTGAGTGACCCGGCGCCCGCTGCCGAGCCTCAAGCCCCTGGGCGAATCCGCGCCCAGCATTTTATCTCGAAAATCTTTCCGATACGTGTAGGATACGGGAGGGTTCGGGGCATCGGACTCCGGGCTAATGACCCCGAAAGGGTTCTGGAGATTTCAGGAGGCAAGCGATGCAGCTCATGGCGTGGGAAAGCGTAAGGAAGGAAGTAGTGACCGACAAATTCTGGAGGAAGCTGGTGTACGGCGAGAAAGTAATGGTGGCGCACCTCGGGCTCGCCAAGGATTGCGTGATTCCGCTGCACCACCATGAGGCGGAGCAGATCAGCATGATCCTGACCGGCGCACTCAAGTTCGAACTGGAAGGCCGGGAAGTAATGGTGCGCGCCGGCGAGGTGCTGGTGATTCCCTCCAATGTTCCGCACAGCGCGCTGGCGACGGAAGATTCCACCGGAATCGATGTGTTCAGCCCCATCCGCTACGATTGGCTGAATGGCACCGACGATTACCTGCGGAAGTGAATCTTGGGAAATTGCTCAGGAGCAATCCATGAGGAATTGTAGCGGCGCTCTATGAGTGCCGGATTGTCGGCGGGCATAGACCGCCGCTACAGCGGGCGCGAAATTACTCCGCCTCGGCTTGGATTTTGAACGCATACGCCTGAAGACACGGCTTGTGCTCGGCGAGTGAGGGAGGAATCGTGATCTTGAGTGTCGCTCCGTCTTGCCGCCACGTCAGGTCCTGATCGACTCCGAGCATTCGAATTGTCGAGCCGGGCACGGCGCGCACGGATAGAGTCGCGAACGTTTCACCCGGCCAACCCATGCTAATCGCGTAAACGTAACGGCCGTCTTTGCTGGAAGTGAACCAGATGTTCTTTCCTTCCTGGAAAACCTTGCGCGGCCGTGTGTTGTAGATCGCTTCGCCGTTCACGCGGAGCCAGTCTCCGGTGTATTTCAAGCGCTCCACAGTCTCGGGCGGCCATTCGCCGCTCGGCATGGGGCCGAAGCCAACTTCAAAGTTGCCACCTTTGGCGGTGATCCCGATCAGGCTTTCGACAATCCACTCTGCCGGCTTGTACTGATCGTTGGGCCGATATGAAAATGCCGTGCCGCAGGGGTA
>JASHTO010000674.1 GCA_030040515.1 Terriglobia bacterium | reverse complement strand
TGGGAAGACGTGCGCAGAGATGGGCATGCGAAAAGGATCAAAGCTAAAACCTCGAGCCAGCAGGGAGGTAGTCCGCGCACCCTTGTACCCTGCGCTTTTCAGCGAGGCGATCACGCGGCGATTGGTCCGGCCCCTGGGGTAGGCGAACATGGAGATTTGCTCGCCCAAGTCATTTTCTAATCGGGCTTTGCAGCGTTCGACCTCCAGGGCGAGCTGTTTGGAATCGCAGGCGCAGAGATCCTGATGCGCGATTCCGAAAGCACCGATCTCAAATCTCTGCCCATCAAGCGAGTGCAGATCCGCAAGGTCCCTGCGGCAGGACTTGTGATGACCCTTTACGGGAATGTAAAACGTGCCTGTAAGTTTCCGGGAGGCGAGGAGTCTCGCAACCTGCAGGTCATAGGGGGAACCTTCATCCCAGCTTGTCGTGACAACCCGCTTAATCTTAGTTATGCCCGAATCGGCACGCTCATCTTTCTCCTGAAAATGGCGCAGGGATGCATTTGAGTCTATCCGGCTATGGGAATCCAATTCAGTTCACTTCCTGAAGATTTCAAGTAACGGCGTGAGGATAGCAGGTCACTGAGTTCGCAAGTACTCTCCCAACGTGCCCACCACGGCAAGCACGCCTCGAAACGCATTGCATTCGAATGGCCAATCCATTGCGTTTGTATCTTAATGATTAGGATGGTTGATTTGATAGGCTTTGGGTAGGCCTTATGGCAGTCGTAAAGGAAAAACTACAGCGTGAAGGTAGCTTATACACACCCGAAACAACGCCGATTTCCCCGAGGCGTATGGATCAGGCAAAATCTTCAGCCTCGGGGGATACCCTAGTTCCCTGCGAATCTCCCGTCTGCGCGCGATCGGGAAACGTTCCAAGGTGTTTTGAATTCCAAGCCTGCCTCTGCAAATCGCTCGGCCCCGGCTGGGGTGGACCAAACAACGCGGCAAGGATAGGCGCTCCGCGAATCCTCAGCCGGCAGAAGTTGAATGGTCTGGCCCGGAACAAGGACCCCTTTGAATTTAATCCTTGCCCCCGCCTCCGAGATGTCGACGGTCCAAACCGTTTGCCCAATCTCTCTTCCCTCCTTTCGCATTATGGCTACCAATTGAAATTCAGATTGGGCCCGATGCGCACGCCGCGCATTTGGCCGGGCGGCATGACTATCTATACTGAACCCTTCCATTTCGGTCTCCACCTGTTCCAAAACACGCGAGGGGAAGGTGGGGAGGAAGCCCCGGGTGCGCCCTGGGAGCCTCTCTCCCCACGCCGCGATAGGGGAACATTAGCAGCAGTCTCGCTGAGCTTTCTAACCTCGCCAAGTCGGAGGTTCCTGACTTTATTTGTCGGGTCTTTACCCGATTGCCACGCCCAGGTCCTTTTTCTATCCTCGAAAAACCTTGAGAATCGAGCGCGATGAGTTAGGCGCGCCGACGAATGGGGAAGCAGTTTACTTAATGAATTTCAGGGTCGCGTTGAGTTTTTGGGCCGGCTGCCGAGGGCCGCAATGATATATGCTTTGGAGATTCTCTTCGCAATCTTTGCGGACTATTGAGCAGCTTTGCGCCACGCAAGCCCAGACCGGCCCATCGCCCAGCAGACCCTGATACCAAGTGCCGCAAGGCCTCCCGAAGGGTGGCTGGCTCCCCATGTCGTTGAAAAGATTGGTCTTAAAATGCGAGGAAAAGTTATGGAAACAACCGCAAATTTGGCTGCCACAAAGCGGAACGGCGGGACCCCAGCCGCTGCGCTTCCCAAACAGGCGTTGCTCCAGGCCCTCCAGAAGGTTCGCGCCGGGGATTTCACCGCCCGCCTGCCTGGCGACTTAACCGGAATCGAAGGTAAGATCGCCGACACCTTCAATGAAATTGTCGCGGCCAATATGCGGATGGCGGACGAACTAAAGCGCGTGGGGCAGGCCGTGGGAAAAAAGGGGCAGGTCAGCCAGCGGGTACGCTTCCAGCCATTGGGCGGCGAGTGGGGGGAGATGGAAGAGTCCACCAATGGCTTGATTGACGACCTGCTGTGGCCGACCACAGAAGTGACGCGCGCCGTTTCCGCCGTCGCCCAGGGTGACTTGCTGCAAACGATTCCGCTGGAAGTCGAGGGCCGCCCCCTGAAGGGCGAATTCCTGCGCTCCGCCAACATCGTGAACACCATGATTCAACAGCTTGTGGTCTTCACCTCGGAAGTCACGCGCGTGGCGCGCGAAGTGGGCACGGACGGAAAGCTGGGCGGCCAGGCAGAAGTGCGCGGAGTGAGCGGTGTTTGGAAAGATCTGACCGACAGCGTGAATTCCATGGCCAACAACCTGACGGCGCAGGTGCGCAACATCGCGGACGTTACCATCGCCGTGGCCAACGGCGACCTCTCCAAGAAAATCACCGTGGATGTGCGCGGTGAAATTCTTCAGCTCAAAGAGGCCATCAACACCATGGTGGACCAGTTGCGGTCATTCGCCAGCGAAGTAACGCGCGTGGCGCGCGAGGTGGGCACGGACGGCCGGCTGGGCGGCCAGGCGGTGGTCCCGGGCGTTGCGGGCACGTGGAAAGACCTTACCGACAGCGTCAACTCCATGGCTAACAACCTCACCTCGCAAGTGCGAAACATCGCGGACGTCACCACCGCCGTGGCGCGCGGCGACTTATCCCGCAAAATCACCGTCGACGTGCGAGGCGAAATTCTGGAACTCAAAAACACCATCAACACCATGGTGGACCAGCTTAATGCCTTCGCTTCGGAAGTCACCCGTGTCGCCCGCGAGGTGGGAACGGAAGGCAAACTGGGCGGCCAGGCGCAGGTGCGCGAAGTGAGCGGAGTTTGGAAGGATTTGACGGAGAACGTCAACCTGATGGCCAGCAATCTCACAGCGCAGGTGCGCAACATTGCCGACGTTACCATCGCCGTGGCCAACGGCGACCTCTCCAAGAAAATCACCGTGGATGTGCGCGGTGAAATTCAACAGCTTAAAGAAGCCATCAACACCATGGTGGACCAGTTGCGGTCGTTTGCCAGCGAAGTAACGCGCGTGGCGCAGGAGGTGGGCACGGAAGGCCGGCTGGGCGGACAAGCCATCGTCCCCGGCGTGGCCGGCACATGGAAGGATTTAACCGACAGCGTCAATTCCATGGCCAACAACCTCACCTCGCAAGTGCGCAACATCGCCGACGTCACCACGGCTGTGGCGCGCGGCGATTTGTCCCGCAAGATTACGGTGGACGTGCAGGGCGAGATTCTGGAGCTGAAGAACACCATCAATACCATGGTGGACCAGCTTAATGCCTTCGCTTCGGAAGTCACCCGCGTGGCGCGCGAAGTGGGAACAGAAGGCAAGCTGGGCGGCCAGGCGCAGGTACCGGGCGTGGCGGGCACGTGGAAAGACCTGACCGATAATGTTAACTTCATGGCCTCCAACCTCACCAACCAGGTGCGCAACATCGCGGAAGTTTCCACCGCCATTGCCAACGGCGACTTGTCGCGCAAGATTACCGTGAACGTGAGCGGCGAGATTCTGCAAGTGAAGGAAACCATCAACACCATGGTGGACCAGCTCAACGCCTTCGCGGGCGAAGTAACGCGCGTGGCGCGCGAGGTGGGAACGGAAGGCCGCCTGGGCGGCCAGGCCAATGTCCGTGGCGTGGCCGGCACGTGGAAAGACCTGACCGACAGCGTCAACTCCATGGCCAACAACCTCACGGCTCAAGTGCGCAACATTGCCGAGGTGTCCACGGCCATTGCCAGCGGCGACCTATCGAAGAAAATCACCGTGGACGTTAGCGGCGAAATTCTCCAGCTCAAGGAAACCATCAACACCATGGTGGACCAGCTCAACGCCTTCGCCGGTGAAGTAACGCGCGTAGCGCGCGAAGTGGGCTCGGAAGGCCGGCTGGGCGGGCAGGCCAACGTCCCCGGTGTGGCCGGCACGTGGAAAGACCTTACCGACAGCGTCAACTCCATGGCCGGGAACCTCACCAGCCAGGTCCGCAACATCGCTGAGGTCACCACCGCCGTCGCGCGCGGCGACCTTTCGCGCAAGATCACCGTGGACGTGAAAGGCGAAATCCTGGAACTGAAGAACACCATCAACACCATGGTCGACCAGCTCAACGCCTTCGCTTCGGAAGTCACCCGCGTCGCCCGCGAGGTGGGCACGGAGGGCAAACTGGGCGGCCAGGCTGTCGTCCCCGGCGTGGCGGGCACGTGGAAAGACCTGACGGACAACGTGAACTTTATGGCCAGCAACCTGACCGCCCAGGTGCGCAATATTTCCGAAGTCGCAACCGCCATTGCCAATGGCGACCTCTCCAAGAAAATCACCGTGGACGTGCGCGGCGAGATCTTGCAGCTCAAGGAGACGCTGAACACCATGGTGGAGCAACTCCGCTCGTTTGCCGCGGAGGTCACACGCGTGGCGCGCGAAGTGGGAACCGACGGACGCCTGGGCGGTCAGGCCGTCGTCCCCGGCGTGGGCGGAACGTGGAAGGATTTGACCGACAACGTCAACCTGCTGGCTGCCAACCTGACCACTCAGGTGCGCAACATCGCGGAAGTCACCACCGCCGTGGCACGCGGCGACCTTTCTCGCAAAATCACCGTGGACGTCAAGGGCGAAATCCTGGAATTGAAGAACACCATCAACACCATGGTGGACCAGCTCAATGCATTCGCCGCGGAAGTCACGCGCGTGGCGCGCGAAGTGGGCACTGACGGCAAGTTGGGAGGCCAGGCTCAGGTCTCCGGCGTGGTGGGAATCTGGAAAGACCTTTCCGACAACGTCAACGTGATGGCTGCCAACCTGACCGAGCAGGTGCGCGGAATCGTAAAGGTGGTGACCGCCGTAGCTAACGGCGACCTGAAGCAGAAGTTGACGGTGCGCGCCAAGGGTGAAGTGGCGGCACTGGCCGAAACCATCAACAACATGACGGACACGCTCGCCACGTTTTCCGCCCAGGTAACCAGTGTGGCCCGCGAGGTGGGTGTGGAAGGCCGGCTGGGAGGCCAGGCGGACGTTCCCGGCGCCGCCGGCACGTGGAAAGACCTGACCGGCAACGTCAACCTGCTGGCGGCTAACCTCACCACCCAGGTGCGCGCCATCGCCGAAGTGGCCACGGCCGTCACCAAGGGTGATTTGACGCGCTCCATTCAGGTGGACGCGCGCGGCGAAGTGGCGGAATTAAAAGACAACATCAACACCATGATCACCAACCTGCGCTATACCACGGACCGCAACAGCGAGCAGGACTGGCTGAAGACCAACCTGGCGCGCGTCACGGGAATGCTGCAAGGCCAGCGCGACCTCGGAACCGTGGGTGAATTGCTGCTTTCCGAGCTGACGCCCCTGGTGAACGCCCAGCTCGGACTGATCTACCTGCTGGATTCCGAGTCCACCACCGCTCGGCTGCGCCTGCTGGCCTCCTACGGAGGCGCGGGGAGCAACGGGCACTCGGAGGGCGGTTCGCACGGGTGGCTGCAATTGGGCGAAGGATTGATGGGCCAGGTGGCCGTGGAAAAACGGCGCATGCTGCTGACCGACGTGCCCAACAGCGCGCAACCGATCCGCTCGGGCTTGTTTGAATCTCCGCCCCGCAGCGTGGTGATCCTCCCCGTGCTGTTTGAGAATCAGGTGAAGGCGGTCATCGAACTCGCCTCGCTCAGCGCCTTCACCGCTTCC
>JASHTO010000673.1 GCA_030040515.1 Terriglobia bacterium | reverse complement strand
CTGTACAAGCTGCTCGATGAAGCCAAGGTTTTCGCACATCCGTTCGTGGTCGGCGAATTGGCCTGTGGGAATTTGAGAAATCGCTCGATCATTTTAGCCGACCTCCAAGCACTCCCCAAACCGGCTCTGGCAACCCAAGCGGAGGTGATGCGGCTGATCGAAGATCGAAGGCTTTGGGGCTGCGGAATCGGGTTGATTGATGTAAACCTTTTGGCTTCCGCGCTCCTTTCCGACTGTGAACTTTGGTCGCTGGACAAGAAACTTCACGGCGTCGCGGGCGCGGCGGGAGTTCGGCTCTTTCGTTGAGTGAGCAATCACCACACCGAACCCGGGGTTCTCTCCCGTCTGCTTCAAAGGTTCCATCTCAAGCTCCTTTTCAGGCTATGCAATTTGACGCCGCGACAGCTTTCTGTTAAAACTACGTCCCGAATGCCAAGCGCTTCCACAATCCGAGTGGTAAACGCTGCCACACGCCTTGAGCGTGTGCGCTACGCCATTCGTGACATGGCCGTGCTCGCTGAGCAACTGACGCGCGAGGGCAAGACGATTCTTCCCCTCAACATCGGCGACCCGCTCAATTTCGATTTCCAAACGCCGCCCCACTTGATTGCCGCCGTCGAAAAGGCCATGCGCGACGGCAAAAACGGCTACTCACCTTCGCTGGGCATTCCCGAAGCCATTGAGGCCATCCGCGCGGAAGGCGAGCGCAAGGGGATTCGCAACACTCAGAGCGTCTTCCTGACCTCCGGGGTGAGCGAGGGCCTGGACGTCTGCCTGACGGCGCTGGTGAACTCCGGCGAAAACGTTCTGACGCCCAGCCCGGAATATCCGCTCTACTCGGCCGTGCTGGCCAAACTCGGCGCCGAATCCAATTCCTACCGGCTCGACGAGGAGAATGGATGGGAGCCGGACCTGGAAGACATCGCCCGCAAACTGAATGCGGGCACGCGCGCCATTATTGTCGGCAATCCCAACAACCCGACTGGCGCGGTCTACTCACGCGCGACGCTGGAGCGAATTGCGGACTTCGCCCGGCGCCATAACCTGGTGATTTTCGCCGACGAAATTTACGACAAACTGATTCTCGATGGCGAACCGCACGTTTCGCTTGCCGCACTCGCGCCGGACGTGCCGGTGGTGACTTTCAACGGTCTTTCCAAATCCTATCTGGCGCCCGGATGGCGCGTGGGCTGGGGCATCGTGAGCGGCGACGCGGCGGCCGTGAAACCTTACCTCGAGGGGATTCACCAGTTGCTGCGCGCCCGCCTGTGCTCGAATCAGCCGCAGCAGTATGCCGTTCAGCCGGCGCTGGAAGGACCGCAAGATCATTTGAAGCCAGTGGTTACCAAGCTTTGTGCACGCCGCGACCTGACCGTTCGCGCCTGCCGCTCCATCCCGCGCCTGAGCTGCGTTTCGCCCCGCGGAGCGTTTTACGCGTTTCCCAGGCTCGATATTCCCGACAGCGACGAACATTTCGTCAAGCGACTGCTTGTGGAGAAACACGTCCTGATGGTCCACGGAACAGG
This sequence comes from Terriglobia bacterium, assembly GCA_030040515.1. GTDB lineage: Bacteria > Acidobacteriota > Terriglobia > UBA7540 > UBA7540 > Bog-366. Next base: position 1,901 of record JASHTO010000673.1, on the reverse strand, counting down.
ATTCGGACAAGCGCCGGGCACCAAGCACGTCCGAATTGTATTTCTTCCTGATGAGGCCACGCTTTCGAGCGCTTACGAAGGTTTGCGCTCATTCATCGCCGAACACTATGCGTGAAGCAGACAAGCACGAACGGAATGTCGCCCCCAAGTCCGCGAAATCCCCTTCGTCGAAACCGCCAATTGCCATTGAATTTCCAAATCAGTTCTGCCCCGTTTGTTCCAGTCGCCTTGAATCCCACCGTTGCAAATTCGTGTGCCACCGGTGCGGATATTTCATGTCGTGCTCGGAGTTTGAGTGAATTATACGGAGCGACATAAATTGTAGCGGCGCTCTACGACCCGTCGCCCGAAGAGGGCTTTGGGTCGCAGGGCGAGCGCCGGTCGGCGGTCATAGGCCGCCGCTACAGCCAAATACGCAAACACTTATGCCGTTCCGTATAGAAGAGGCGAGCTCTCACCGCCGGGATTGCGAGGATGGAAAGTAAGACACTGAAAATAAAATGCTTATAATATTCATGGATAAGCACTTGTGTTTTCATAAACATCGCCGGACTATCCAAAACCATACCATTTGTTTTCAATTACATTCAGGCTTCGTTGGCCTCAAAACAGACCCTTTTTGCGCTTCAACCTCCACCACGGATGCCGCATCTTCCGTTCTGCCAATTCATTCTCTGCGACCCAACGGCACACTTCTATCTCTCGCGCAAACGCGGGGTGCAAGGCTTGTTGTGGGGTCAGCGTTGACTTAATCACTTCGTCATCGGTGCTGGTGCAATTTCGTGCGCCGGAGTTTGAATTCCGCAGAACAATCGAGCGCCCGCCGAAGACCCCAGCGGCGCGGGAGCGCGCGGCGGTACCCGGTACAAACGGACCAGGCATCTGGTACTGAAGGCAGGTTGGGCCTTGTCTTTTTATGGGACTAAGATGCAGCAGAAGAGGGGGAAATTATGCGTTATGTAACCATTGAAAGCACCGCATTCTCTCTGGCCGCCGGCCGACCGGGGCGCTTTCGTCTGACGTATGAAGTCAAACCGTTGCGGGATGGGCTGGAGAGCTGGTTCCTTGTAAACAAGCAGGAAATTTCCTCCTGAACGGCTCCCGCACATTGGATCGCGCATTCGTGCGCCCGCGCTGATTTGAGATTCCTGCGAATTCCCACCCGGCAAAACTGTTCCTGTGATAGTTTTCTCTAAACCAATTGTGAAGGTGTGACTTGATGAGCGAGAACACTCAAAACCCCATGCCGGCTGCGCCGGTGCAACGCATCCTTGCCGCAGCTAAATTCGCCTCGGAGAAACACGCGGCCCAGAAGCGCAAAGGCGCCGCTGCGGAACCTTACGTCAACCATTTAATTGAAGTCGCACAATTGGCAGCGAGCAGCAGCGATCTTCTGGACGCCGAGCTGGTGATGGCGGCATTCCTCCACGACACCATCGAAGATACGGGCACAACGGCGAAGGAACTCGAACAGGCGTTCGGGAGCGATATCACCGCCCTGGTGCTCGAAATGACCGACGATAAATCCCTGCCCAAGGAGGTTCGCAAGGAGCTGCAAGTAACCAATGCGCCGCACAAGTCCGTGCGCGCCCAGGTGCTCAAGCTGGCCGATAAAATCTCCAACCTGCGATCGATTCTGGCCAGCCCGCCCGCCGATTGGAGCGCCGAACGCAAGCGGCAATACTTCGTCTGGGCCAAGCGAGTGGTGGACGCGCTGCCGCAGCCTAATCCCATTCTCAAAGCGGAATTCGAAAAGACGTTTGAGCGATTCAAGGGCTGAAACTTGGTGGACTGGGCCAACTTCCGAGTGGCGAGTGACCCGACCGGTAGCCTGGGGATGATGCCTCCGCAAAGTATTTGTCACTTCTATGTTGCACACCCCTAACATCCGTCAGCTTGTT
>JASHTO010000672.1 GCA_030040515.1 Terriglobia bacterium | reverse complement strand
TGGCGCTCGAGAGAAAGGGTGCTACCCACTACGTTTTGCGAGCCGCCGAAATGCTCCTGCCAGAAACCGTAGCTGAGCACGGCCACAGCCGGGCAGCCCCGCCGGTCGTCGGCCGGACCGATCAGCCGACCAAGAGAAGAGCGCACGCCCAGAGTTTCAAAATAGCTCCCGCTTACATATAGGCCGTTGGCGTTGTGAACCGGCCCGCCCTGCGACAAATCAAACTGCTCGACACCCCAGGCAATGACCCCGGAGAAGATATCCTGCTGCGCGCGAAACGCTTCCCACAACGGATTGGTGAAGCTGCTCCGGGGATTTTCGTTCCGCGGGTTGAACATTTGAATCTGCACCAGTTCTTCAGGCTTCTGCACCGGCAACGAGCGGAGCACAACCGCGTCAATCAGGCTGAAGATGGCCGTGTTCGCGCCGATTCCGAGCGCCAGAGTGAGCACGGCCATGGCCGCGAAGCCGGGATTCCTGCCAAGACCGCGCAGGCCGTAGCGAACGTCCTGCAACAAAGATTCGAACCAGACCAGGCCACGCTGGTCGCGATATTCCTCCTTGGTCTGTTCGACTCCGCCAAAACTTCGCAGCGCCGCATATCGCGCGTCGGATCGGCTCATGCCCTTGCGCACATTTTCCTCCGTCAGCATTTCAAGGTGCGAGCGCACTTCCTGGTCAAGCTCGCGTTCCTGACACTGCTTGCGGAAGAGGCTCAGGAATCGTGCAATTAGAATTTTCATCAGGATCAAATCTCCTTCATCGCAGATGCTCACTTATCGCGATAAGCCTTACTGACAACTGACGACCGACAACTTCATTCATATCTCAGCGCTACCATGGGATCGACCCTCATGGCTTTTCGCGCGGGAATCCAACATGCGGCGAGTCCCACGACAAAAATCAAAAGCAGAGGAACGAAATAAACCAGCGGGTCGCTCGCGCTGACCCCTACCACGAAGTGCCACAAAGCCCTACTCAGCACCCCTGCCGGTACTAGTCCGATGATTACTCCTGCCGCGACCAGGCGCACGCCTTGCCTCCAGACCATGGACAGAATGTCGCTTGCTCCGGCGCCCAAGGCCATGCGGATTCCGATTTCGCGTGTGCGCTGCGCCGCCGCGAAGGAGACGACTCCGTAGACGCCCATGATGGCAAGCAGCAGGCCGGCGCCGCCGATGATGGAAGCAAAAGTGGCGGCCAGGCGAAAAACGTAAAATCCCAGTGCACCTTCGAGGGATTCCTGCATGGTGCGCAGATCAATGATGTTCAACGCGGGAGCAAGCCGGCTGACTTCGCCGGTCACGGCGGCGGCGAGCGTTTGCGGCGGCACCGTCGTGCGAATTTGCAAAATCTGCCGGAAAGTAAAATCCTGAGCGAGTGGAATGTAGAAGTGGGGCGAAGGGTCTTCGCTTACGAATTTATATTTGCCGTCGCGCACCACGCCGATGACCTCAATGAACGGCCCCGCGGGCCCCTTCACGCTGAAGCGCTTGCCGAGGGGATCCTCGTGCGGCCAGTATTGCGCGGCCATGGTTTGATTGATGATGGCGACAAGCGGCGAATTCTCGTTATCGGCTTCGGTGAAATTGCGCCCTCGCAAGAGCGGGATTCGCAATGTCGTGAAATAATCCGAATCAACCCGATTCAACCCGATCTTCGGCAAGGAACGACCGGGCGGAACGGGGTGTTCTTCGATGGAAACCAAAGCGTCGCTGGGGAACGGGCCCATGGGCACATTCGATGCGAGGCTGACCGATTGGACTCCGGGCAGGGAACTGATTCGAGCTTCAAGCGCGCGATAGAATTCCCTGGCGCGCGGCTGATCGTAATTGATGCGGCTGGGGTCAAGCGTGACGTTCAGCAGATGATCGGGAGCAAAGCCCAGGTCAAGCCGCCGGGCATTGCGCAGGCTGTCCACGAAAATTCCCGCCACCACCAGGAGCGCCAGCGACCCCGCCACCTGGGCCACAACCAAAAAGTTCCGCACGCCGGAAAGGCTGGAAGTTGTGACCGAACCCTGGCCACCCAGGTGAAGCAGCGAGTTGGAATCCCGGGAACACGCGTGAACGGCGGGCAACAAGCCGACCAGAATTCCCGAAGCGAGAGCCAGCGCCAGCGTGTAGGCAAACACGCGCCAGTCGAAAGGGGAATCCAGGTGGATGGGCATGCCGGTGTCGTGAATCGAGCCCATCAGGCGGCTGGCCCAATAGCCCAGCAGCAGCCCCAGCGCTCCCGCCAGTCCGGCGAGCAGCAGGCTTTCCGTCAGCATCTGCCGAATCAGGCGATGCCGGCCCGCGCCGAGCGCCGCGCGAATCCCCATCTCGCGCTGGCGCGCTGTGCCGCGCACGAGCATGAGGTTTTCGACATTCAGCGCAGCGAGCAAAAGCACCAGCGCGGCGAGAACCAGGAACAAGGCAGCGGCCATGGTGAAAAAACCGTTCGCGTAGGGAATCGGACGCGCGGCTTTTTCCGGCACGACGCGCACGGTCATGAATTTGTCCGACGCCGGGAATTGTTCCGCGAGGCGCGCAACGATCACGTCTACGCTTGCCTGCGCCCGCGAAAGGCTCACGCCGGGCTTGAGGCGGGTGAACACCAGCAACGGCCGAATGTCGCGGCGGCTCCATATCAGGTTAGCAGGCCTTTCCAGTGCCAGCGCGCTGTAGGGCAGGTAGACATTCGTCTCGAAAATGGAAAACATGCCGTGGAAATCGGGCGGGGCGACGCCGACGATGGTGGCGGGCCGGCCGTCAATCAAGATGCGCTTGCCGATCGCGCCGACATCACCGCCGAAGCGGCTTTGCCAGTAGGAATATCCGAGCACGGCGACGGGTTGACTGCCGCGCGCTTCACCTTCGCCGGGCAGAATGAATCGCCCCGCGGCAGGCGATATTCCAAGCGAGGAGAAAAAGTTGGCGGTGACGTAATTTGCCGCGCACTGGTCCGAGCGGTTGTCCGCATTCAGCTCGACAGTTCCCAGAACGAGGCCAAAGGTCGAGGAGAACGAGTTGGCCTGATTTTGGAAGTCAACAAACTCCGGGTAGGAAAATCCAGAAGAGCCCACCGGCGCGTCTTTTTGCTGGATGGCCAGCACGGCGATCTGTTCCGGCTGCGCCACCGGCAGCGGGCGAAGCAGGAAAGCGTTGACGAGGCTGAAAATCGCGGCGTTCGCGCCGATGCCGAGCGCGAGAGTGAGCGCAAGAATCGCCGTCAGCCCGCGCCACTTCCACGACATGCGGACTCCGTAGCGAAGGTCCTGGAAAAATGACTCGACGGAAGGCAGGCCGCGCTGATCGCGGACATTTTCCCGGGTCTGTTCGACGCCGCCGAAACTTCGCAGCGCGGCGTAATGGGCTTCGTCAGCCGTCATGCCTTTTCGCTTGTTTTCCTCCGCCAGCAGTTCGAGATGCGAACGCAGTTCGCGGTCAAACTCCTCCTCGCCCCGCTGCTTCCGGAAAAAGGCCAAGAATCGCAAAGTAATCACGCGCAATTCGCTCATGTAAACGCATCCAATCGGCGTGCAAGGGACCCCTCACCCGTCTCGCCCCGGCTGATGAGTATACCGGTTGCGATCCACCCTCTCCCCACGGGAGAGGGAAAAGAATTCAGCGCGCAATAACGCGCCAAAAAGAGATTTCCCTCTCCTTTGGGGAGAGGGTGGTCCCGCCCGGGCGGGATCGGGTGAGGGGTCCCTCCCTCGTTCGCGCCCTCACTCATACCTCAGTGCCACCATGGGATCGACTTTTGCTGCCCGGCGGGCCGGGATGTAACTTGCCAGCGCGGCGACACCGGCTATCAGCATCGCGACCGCGATGAACGTGAGCGGGTCGCGCGGCGCGACGCCATAGAGCAAGGTTGAAAGGAAGCGCGTCAACCCCAGCGCGCCGAGAATTCCCACGCCCACGCCGGCCGCCATCATCCAGAGGCCCTGGCCGATCACCTGGCGCAACACGTCAACTCGTTCCGCGCCAAGCGCCATGCGAATTCCGATTTCACGCGTCCGCTGCGCGACGGAATAAGCGATCACGCCATACAAACCCAGCGTGGCAAGAACCAGCGCCAGGATTCCAAAGAAGGTGATCATCGCCGTCGCCATTCTCTGCTGCCAGAGCGAGGGCGCCATGTGCTCCGGCATGGTTTCGACTTGAAACAGTGGAAGGTTTTTGTCGAGAGCGGCGATCTCGGCGCGAAGAGTGCCGACCATCAAGGCGGGATCTGACGTCGTGCGCAGAATCAACCTCGCCCGGGGCGTAAAACTTTCGCGAATCGGGACATATATCAGGGGCGGAGGGTCATTCACGAGCGACCGATAGCGGCTGTTTGCCGTGATCCCAATCACCAGCAGCGGCGGCCGTGGCGGTCCCACGATGCTGGGCCACGAGAGGTATTTGCCGATGGCGTCCTGGCCGGGCCACATGATGTCTGCTAGCTTGCGATTCACGATCACCACGCCAGCCGCGTTTTGCTGACTCACATCGGATGCTAGGTTGCCGTCGGAATCCCGGCTCAAAACTTGCTCGCCATCGTGTTCATTGAAGTCGCGGCCCTCAAGGAGAGGTACGCGCATGGTTTGCAGGTAATTCGGTCCGACGGGATCGATGTTGACGCGCAGGCCAAGCTGGAATTCATGGCCACGCAGCACGTCCTGGGGCGGCTCCTCTCCAGGGTGAAAAATCGAGACGCCGCCGCTGAAGTCCTCCGGAGGAACCGTCACCGCCATGCTTGCGGCTTGCACGCCCGGTGCGTGGGAGAGGCGTTCCAAGGCCTGTTGGTAGAACGCTTCACTTTGAGCCTGCGAATATCCCTGAAGGCTGGTGTCAACAGTGGCGATCAGAATGTTCCTGGTTTCGAATCCGGGGTCGGCCGTGATGACTTTCCACATGCTCCTCATAAGAAGCACGGCGCCGATCAGCAGAATGCAGCAGACCGCGACCTGCCCGGCGGCCAACAAGCGCTGGAGGGATGAGCGCCGATGGCCGCTGCCGGGGCTGCCTTGCACGAGGGACTTGACCAGATTGGGTGATGAGGTGCGGAATGCCGGCAGCAGCGCGCAACCGATTCCGGTGGCGACTGAGGCCACCAGCGTGAACAGGAGAACTCGTATGTCCAGACTCAGGTCGGTATGACGAAGCACGGAATCGGGCTGCATCCAGGGAATCGCGCTTCGCAACGCCCAGGGGGCGATCAGGAGTCCGAGCGCGCCGCCAGCGAGCGAGAGGAGTAAACCCTCAACCAGCAACTGGCGGATCAATCGGCCGCGCGTTGCTCCCAGAGCCTCACGCAACGCGATCTCGCGCTGCCGCCCCATGGCGCGTAGCAGCAGCAAGCCTTCAACATTGGCACAAGTGATGATGAGCAACAGCGTGGCACCGCCGAGAAGCAGCCCCAGAAGGCGCTTGCCGCCGGCGCGATCGTCCGGGTCGAGCCCCACGCCGCGCACCAGCGCCACGGTGCGGCCGGAATTGGTGTTGGGATACGCCTGGGCAAGCTGCTGGGCGATGGTGTTGATCTCGGCTTGGGACTGTTCAATCGAAACTCCGGGCCTCAGCCGCCCAAAGACCTGCAGCCAGCCCCAGGCGCGCTCCTCAAACATGTGGTGGCCAACGAACCTGGGCATCGACTGATCCATCATGCTCAGCGGAACCCAGAAATCATAATTCGTGTAGATCGACGCTCCGTGAAAATCCCGTGAGGCCACACCGATGACGGTGAAGGGAAAGCTGTTCAACTCCACCCGGCTGCCGACGGCATCGGGATTGGCGCCAAAACTTTTGCTCCACAGGTCGTAGCTCAACACGACGACGGGGTGAGCGCCGCGCGGGAAATCATCAGCGGGTAAAATCAGCCGGCCTTGCTCTGTGCCTACACCTAAAGTTGAGAAGAAGTTTCCCGTCACGCATCCGCCAATCAGGCGCTGCGGCGTGCCGTGACCAAAGTTCATTGCCGCGCCCACCTCCGCAGCGATTCCGTCGAAGGATTGGCTGCGATTGCGGTAATCGAGGTAGTCGGGATATCCCATCACGTTATAGGGATCGTTCTGCTGCATGCGATACATCGAAGCGAGCTGGTTTGGGTTGGCAATCCCCGGGAGCGGGCGCAGAAGAGTGCCGTCGATCAGGCTGAAGATGGCGGTG
>JASHTO010000671.1 GCA_030040515.1 Terriglobia bacterium | reverse complement strand
GCGGTTGGAAGAATCGGTCAAGTATATTCAGGATGCGCTCAAGCTGGACCCCAACAACGGCGCATATCTCGATAGTTTGGGCTGGGCCTATTTCAAAATGGGGCGTTATGATCTCGCTCAGGAACCTTTGGAGACCGCCGCCCGGCTGATTCAGAATGACCCCACGATTCACGAGCATTTGGGGAATCTTTATCTCCGTCAGGGTAAGACGGCTCGTGCGGAGGAAGAATGGCAACGCGCTCTGAAGGAATGGCCCACTTCCGATTCCAGTGATTTCGACGCTGAACAAGCCAAGGAACTTCAGAAGCAGCTCGATGAACTGAAGAGCCATGCGGGGCACAATAAGGCTACAAATTGATTTTGCGAAGCGCAAAAATATACTTTTTCCTTTCCGCCCATCGCTGCATGTAGTTGAAAACAAAAGGCGAAAAAAGCGACAAAGGGGGCAGACCCTGCGATGTTTATGAAAAGGCAGCCACTTGTTGCTCCAGGAAGCCCCCGAACCTGCGATGTCTCTGAAAGTAAACGGGTTATTCTCCCTTGCCGGCCCCCAAGGGGCAAGAATTGCACTATGGTTGTGCAATCGCGATTGGGTATCCCCAGAGGCTAGATTCGCGGGCAATCGGCCGGGTCATTACTCCAAATCCAATCTCGAGAATCCCAAGTTGAAAACCGCACTTCGTCTTCGCGCCTACGCAAAAATCAACGCGGGGCTCAAAATTCTTCGCCGGCGCGAAGACGGCTATCATGAAATCCGCACGATCTACCAAACCATCGGATTGCACGATCGATTGGAAATCAGCGTTTCCAAATCGGCGGCGGGTATTCGAGTGGATTGCGATAACCCCGCCGTTCCTGCGGGGCAGGGCAATCTGGTCCATCGCACCTGCGAGGCGTGGGCACAGGCTCGCGGATGGCGTGGTGGTATTCAAGTGAAAATTCAGAAGTCGATTCCCCTGGGCAGCGGCCTCGGCGGCGCCAGCACCAACGCCGCAGCCACGATTCTGGGGCTCGAGCGCTTGACGGGCGATCGCCTGGACCCTTCCGCGCGCCAAAGGCTCGGCGCTTCCTTGGGCTCTGACGTGCCTTTGTTCTTTCTCGGGGGCCGCGTGCTGGGCTGCGGACGCGGTGAGGAGGTTTATCCTCTCATTGACCTTCCCGCGCGCCACTGCCTGGTGATTTTTCCGGACTTTTCCGTCTCGACGGCAGAAGCGTATCGCGAGGCAGGTTCGAGGTTGACAGAATCGGGGAAAACCCCTTACAGTAATAGTTTCGGTGCGTGGCCACATCTTTCCCTGATGAGTTGGGGACCGGCCGAAAACGACTTCGAACACGTCGTTTTCGCGAGGTGGCCTGAGCTGGCGCAATTGAAGCGCCGGCTTATCCGGGCCGGGGCCGAAGTCGCCTCCTTGACGGGCAGCGGATCCGCGATCTATGCCCTCTTCTCCTCGTCTCGGCTGATGGCCCGTGCCTCAAAACTCATTTCCAAAAGATGGTGGATTTATCCAACCCGCACCGTGGTGCGCGCCGAATACCACCGGAAGATATTTGTTCATTGAACCATTGATGATCGACTCATTGCGTGCATGGCGTCACTTTTCCGGCTGCGCCGCGAGTCAATGAAGAAATGAGTCAATTTTCTTTGGGAGGTCGTCCAGTGGTAGGACACATGCCTTTGGAGCATGGAACCCTGGTTCGAATCCAGGCCTCCCAGCCAGATCGTCGGGGCAACCCTCGGGGTTGCCCTGGGAAGGGCGTGAGAGCCGCCCGCGTTCGGAAATGTTTACAGCTTGAGGGTTGAGCAGGCGCGGAAAGGCGCGATGAAAAGCCGGGGCTACCATCACACGCTGAAGATCTTCGCGGGAAACGCCCACCCGTCGCTCGCTCAGGAGATTTGCCAGGTGCTGCGCGTGCCGATGGGCAAGGCCCAGGTGGGGCGCTTTCCGGACGGCGAAGTGCGGTTGCAGATTCTCGAGAACGTGCGCGGCGCGGATGTCTTCGTGATCCAGCCCACTTGCCGGCCCGTGAATGACAATCTGGTGGAGCTGCTGATCATGCTGGACGCGCTCAGCCGCGCGTCAGCGGCGCGCATCACCGCGGTAATGCCCTATTTCGCCTACGCCCGGCAGGATCGCAAGGACCGCCCGCGGGTTCCGATATCGTCGAAACTGGTGGCGGACCTGCTCACCTCCGCCGGCGCGGATCGCGTGCTGGCGCTGGAACTTCACGCCGGGCAGATTCAGGGGTTTTTCGATATCCCGGTGGACCACCTCTACGCCACGCCCGTAACTGTGGGATACTTCCGCCGGCTGCGGCTGAAAAACCTGGTGGTGGTTTCGCCGGACACGGGAGGCGTGGAGCGCGCACGGGGATTTGCCAAGCGCATGAATGTTCCTCTGGCGATCATCGACAAGCGCCGCGAGGACGCGCATACCGTGGAAGTCTTCAACGTGATTGGCGATGTGAAGAATAAAACTTGTTTGCTGGTGGACGACATGATCGATACCGCCGGAACTCTTGCCCAGGGCGCCCAGGCGCTGAAGGAAAAGGGCG
>JASHTO010000670.1 GCA_030040515.1 Terriglobia bacterium | reverse complement strand
GGCTTCTACGGTGATGAGCGCCGAGCCCCCTGCGGGAATATTGGGATTCTCGTCTTCAGCGCGAAGTTGGAAATCAGGATTCGCCTTGTGAATGGTCAAACGGTAGGCAAAGTCCGGACCTTGCATGCCGCGAACGTCCTTGAGGTGAAGAATGTAATCGGCATCGCTGGGGGCAACAAAGTCCAGTTGCGAATCGGCCCCGTAGCCCGGCCCGCCGTCGTCATTTCGCCAGTAGAGGTGAAAAACCGGCAGGCCATTGGGTGGAAATTCCGCGTCGGGCGGCAGAATCTCCACGCGATACACCGGCGTGTCCACGGCGTGTGCGTCCGGGGTTGTCCCCAGCATCGCCCAACGCAGGCCATCGGCGCTGCGCAGGCGGACGTCCTCATCGGGCTGGTCGGCGATGTAAACGAGTTTGTCGAGCTCATCGCCCACCATGATGTCGTCTCCCTCGTGGAAGCCGGAGGTGGAGGTCAGGCGGATGCCGGAGGTCCGGGAATCGCGGTCGGAAAGCGTGGTGACCGTCTCGTTCAGGCAGCGAACCACGGCGCGGGGAATGGGATGGCCCTGCGCGTCGAGCACCTCGATCACCGAATCGAGCGGTGAACCCAGCCGTGCCGCAGCCACTTCCATGCTCAGACTTTCGCCCTTGGTGGCGTGGAAGCGGAAGTAATCCTCATCCGGCGCGTTGCCGTTCTCTCCGGAGATGTGTCCGTTGATGGTGACGGGCAGAGAAATTTGCTGCGCCTGAGCGGGAGAGTTGTTGGGTTCCTGCTCCATGATTTCGGGATCGCTGCCCACGGCGAGGTTGACGGAATTCAACGACCAGCCCTCCGCAGTTTTCACTTTGAACGGCATGGTGCTCCACCCGTCGACGGATTTCGGCGGATCGACTTTCACCTCGTGCTCATCGCCCAAATTGATTCCGGTAACGGTGACGCTGCCCGGCTCACCGGCGCGCACTCCCAAGGGGAAAACATGAGTGATGTAGGGCAGGGGCCCGGCATCAATGCGGTAGAAATGGCCCATGCCGCCCGACTTTTCACGGTCAGTAACGGAGAGCGTATATCGGCCCGCCTGGGGCAGCTTGTAGGTCAGCACGGCATCGGCGCGGTCGTCAAACAAACCGGATTCTGCGACTTGTTCACCGGAATCGTTCCGCAAAACCAGCAGGGATTCGAGTTCCGAGCCCAACTGCGACGCACGCACCCGGAAAACCACCTCTTCGCCCGCTTGGCCGTCGAACGGGTAGTAATCCACCTGACCGGGAACGGAAATGGTGCCCACCAGCGTGGCGGGCAGTTTGACGGGCTCGGCCACCATGTCAGTGCGGCCCGAGGCATATTCAGCAGCATGGACTTCGGGGAGATAACCCACGTCAAAGGGCATCATGTTGGAAGTGCCGAGCGGGGTGCGGATGCGATACCAGTGAAGCCCCGGGGAGACATCGGCTGTCGCCGTCACTTGGATCATGGCCGATTGCTTCTTGCCGCGAGGAACCGGAGCCTCGGTGCTGAAGCGTTTTTGCACCTGCTCAGGTTCATCGGTAACCTGGACTACCTTGGCGCTCATGCCCGGGGTATCAAAAATGATCTCCTCGATCTCCGCGAGGTTGCGCCCTTCGAGCGTGCAGGTTATGGTCGTGCCGCGCTGCATGCCGGCCGGCCAGGTTTTGGTGATTTGCGGAGGAATAATGCGATTATCGGCGCGCGTGGGGACAGCGAGCATCGCCCCAACTGCAAAAAGAATCAATGCGGAAAGAATTTGTCTGCGCATAGATGACCTCGCTCGACTTGCCGTCCCTGAACTTGCTGCCCCCATCGTACCAGGGAATTTCACCATTTGCGACTATACAGAACGACATAAATTGTAGCGGCGCTCTACGAGCGCCGACCGGCGGTCATAGACCGCCGCTACAGCCGATTGCGGTCAGCCCTCCCTATCGGCTCGCCGTCTGTTCCGGCGCCTTCTCCGCGGGTCCGTGAGGTTCGAACGCTACCCAGGGTCCCAGGACCTGCTTGAAGGATTTCACGTCATAAAGGCTCACCGTGCCGTTAAATCGCCCGGCGGCGAGGCGCATACCGTCCGGGCTGAGGCTCAGCGCTTCCACCCAATCCGGCTGGTGCGCGATAACGCCCAGCGGGTCAAGCGTGGCGGCGTCGCGAAAGCGGATGGAGCCGTCCGAAGAGCTGGTGATAATCATTTTACCGTCCGGCGACCAGGCAATCGCCAGGATCGAATCCTCGTCGGCAATCAGGGAACGCAGCAAGTGGCCCTCCGTGTCACCCACTTGCCAGACATAAATCGTCTTGTCGTATCCGGCGGCGGCAATCTGCTTTCCCGAAGGGGAATAGGCGATGCTGGTAAGGCCGTCGGAGGCGTCGCCAAGCGTATAGAGCCGCTGCCCGGTGGCGATGTCCCAGATTTTCACGCTGCGGTCCTGCGAACCCGAGGCCAGGTGCTTGCCGTCGGGGCTGAAGGCCACGGCAAAGACCGCGTCAATGTGGTCCTGAAGGTTCTTCACTTCGTTGCCAGTGGCCACGTCCCAGAGCTTCACCATTTTGTCGTAACTGCCGGAGGCGAGCAGCTTCCCGTCGTTGCTCCAGGCGACGGAATAGATGCAGTCTTTGTGGCCTACCAGGGTCTTGAGCAGTTGATGCGACTGCACATCCCAAATCTTGATTTCGCCGCCGCGCTGGGGAGGGCCGCCCGCCGCCGCCAGCATTTTCCCATCCGGGCTGAAGGCGAGGGAGCGCACGTAATCGGCATGACCGGAAAGCGTGGCGAGAAGCTTGCCGCTGGCCGGATCCATCAGCCGCACTTCCTGATAGCCGCCCACGGCGAGCAGCTTGCCGTCGGGAGAGAATTTTATCGAGGCCACGGGTGAGACCACGGCGACTTGCGGCGCGATCTCCGGAATCGCCAGCGGCGCCAGCGCCTTGGCGGCTTCACCGGGAGCGGGCCCGAGCGCGCCACTATCAATCCAGGCTTTCAGCGTGGCGATGTCCGCGGCGGGCAGGGGGTCGGAATTAAAGGGCATGCGCGGCTGAACTTGCCCTTCGAGCATCTTAATCATGCGGCTGTCATCCGCCTTGCCCGCAACAATCACGGCCCCGTGCGCGCCGCCTTTCATCAGGGCGCCGTAGCTTTCCATCACCAGCCCACCCATTTTGCTGGCGCTCGAGTGGCAGGCCAGGCAATTTTTCTCCAGGATGGGCGCGACGTCAGTATTGAAAGTAGGAGTGGAAGCCGCATGCACGCGAAGGGAGGAACCACCAAGACACCAGGACATCAGGATAAGAAGAGCACCCAAACTGGCAAAGAGAACTGGGGAAACTATTCGCGTTTTAGAGGCTGTTTCGAGTTGGCGTGAGCGACATTTTCCTTGAGGAGTCATCTTCCGCGCGTTCGTCGTGACATTTGGCACCTGGGCGTCGTGAATCCAATTCTGAATTCCGCCCCCGTGACTTTGGTTGGCTAATCCCAACCTTCCTGGCCCTGCTTGCTATTCTCTCCTCCCCGATCCCGGTTCGCCAACACTAATGATTGAACATAAACTCTTCGCTCGTCAACATGGCCCAAGTCAGGTCGTTCAAAGCGGCGCGGCGGGCGGCTTCAGGAGTTTGCCCCGGCTGATTCTCTGCGGATTTAAGACCATTCACCAAAGCATCCCGCTCGCTGTCCTTGGGGTGGCGGCTGAATGAGGCGAGGTAGAGGTAATCGACAATCTGATCGTCGGTGAACCCGAGCTTTACCAGCATGCCAATCGAGCTATCGGAAGCCCGCAACTTGTTATTCAGCGTATCGCCGTTGAAAATGTGCAGCGCCTGCGTGACCGTGGGTACGGAGGTGCGCTCGCTCTCGCGCGACTGGGCGCGCACGGGCCGGCCGAAAGCCGAGAGGAAGTAGGAACTTACGGCGGTGTCGGGCAATTGCAGGGCGCGGGTCCCAACCGGATACCCATCAAACTTCTCCGGCACCTTGGTGACCTGGGAATAGGCGTCCAGCAGCACCTCCGCGGGCAGGCGTTTAATAAGGTAATGCGACCCGAACTGGTCGTCGGCGGCATTTTCCTTGAGCGGCGTTGAAGAAGCCTGGTAGGTGGCCGACTGCATGATGGTGCGAATCATGTGGTCAACATCAAAATTGTGAGCGACAAAATCCTTCACCAGGTCGCCCATCAACTTATCATTGGTGGCGGGATTGGTGTCGCGAAGGTCTTCCACCGGCTCCACCAGCCCGCGGCCCATAAAGTTGCGCCAGATGCGATTCACCATGTTGCGCGCGAAGTAGGGATTCTGCGGCGAGGTGAGCCATTTGGCAAAATAGATCCGCGTGTCACCGGGAGTACTTTCGGGGAGAGCGCTCGCGTCCAGTGGCTTGGGGGGGAGAACGGTCATGAAACGGTCATCCGTAAACTCGCCGGTCGATGCGGAATAAACGGTCACATTGTTCAGAATCTGCCCGATGCCTGGGCGCGCGCTCTGGTCCGAATAAGTCTTCAGCCGCACACGCGCAAACAGATTCGCCATGCCGTAGTAATCTTTCTGCGTCCACTTGGCGAGCGGGTGATTGTGGCAATGCGCGCAGGTAATGGT
This sequence comes from Terriglobia bacterium, assembly GCA_030040515.1. Taxonomy (GTDB): domain Bacteria; phylum Acidobacteriota; class Terriglobia; order UBA7540; family UBA7540; genus Bog-366. The sequence goes on along the minus strand of JASHTO010000670.1, from coordinate 285 downwards.
AATTCCCAGGAACGACTGCGTCATGTTCTCCGTAGTGTCGAGAGGATCGCGGTGAACCACCCAGTAATTGGCCGCGCCGTTTTCAATGGTGTTGCCCGTGGCGGTCACGATTTCATAGACAAATTGGTTCCAAGGCTTGTTGGCCGCCACGCTGTCGCGAATCCAGTCGTAGTAACTCCACATTTCTTCGTTGGAGAGGCGGTTGCTCGTTACCAGCAGCATGTCCGACCACTTATAGGCCCAGTAATCCACAAACTCGGGCCGCTTCATGAGGGCGTCAATCAG
>JASHTO010000669.1 GCA_030040515.1 Terriglobia bacterium | reverse complement strand
CAATCGGGTTTCAGCAAAGGTACGGGTTTGGGACTGGCCCTGGTCTATCAGATTATTCGCGGCCACAAGGGCGCGATTGAGGTGGATTCCGAGCAGGGCAAAGGGGCACGTTTCCTGATCGAATTGCCCCGCGAAACCGTCCCTGCCGCCAGCAGCCAGTTGTCCATGGCGCGAAAAGAGGACTGAATCTCGGGAATTGATGGCGGGTTCCGGCTGAGGAAGGGTTTTCGGGGGATTCTGGATGGCGCGATTGCTGATTATCGACGACGAAAAATCTCTTTGCCAGGTGTTGGAGATTGCCTTTCGGAAAAAGGGCCATGTGGTGGAGACCGTTTCGAGCGGCCAGGCCGCCAAGAAGAAAATCGAATCGCAAGCTCATGACCTCATCATCTCCGATATCCGCATGCCGGACCTGACGGGCATTGAATTGCTCGAGTACGCTCACCAGACGCGCAACCCCGCGGCGTTTGTCCTGATTACCGCCGTGCCCACCATGACCACGGCCATTCAGGCCTTGAACCTGGGGGCTTACCGGTACGTGGTCAAGACGGACACGCTGGTGGAGGAACTCAGCCTGACGGTGGACCGCGCGCTCGAGGACCTGGCGCTGCGCGAGGAGAATCTTCGCCTGCGCCGCGAGATGCTGCGCGTGTTTGCCGCGCAAAACATCGTGGGGCACAGCCGGTCGATCGAGTCGATCCTGGAGATGGTTCGCACCGTCGCTCCCACCACCAGCACCGTGCTGATTACCGGCGAAAGCGGGACGGGCAAGGAACTGGTGGCGCGCGCCATTCATGAGGCCAGCCTGCGCCGGGAGAAGCCTTTTATCTCCATCAACTGCGGCGCCTTTCCGGAAACCCTTCTGGAGAGCGAGCTATTCGGGTATATGAAAGGCGCATTCACCGGCGCTGAGTCCAATCGCAAAGGAATTATTGAATCGGCGCACGGCGGAACGCTCTTTCTGGACGAGATTGGTGAAACCAGCCTGGGCATGCAGGTGAAACTGCTGCGGGTTCTTCAGGAAAGAACCTTGCGTCCGCTGGGTGGCGCGCAGGACATTTCCGTCGATGTGCGTTTGATCGCATCCACTAACCGCGACCTGAAAAAAATGGTGGCCGCCGGCCAGTTCCGCGAAGATTTCTACTACCGCGTCAGCGTTATTCCCGTCCATGTCCCGCCGCTGAGGGAGCGCCCGACGGATATCGAGCCGTTGGCGAGGCACTTCCTGCGAAAGTTCGCGCTTCAGATGGGCAAGGCGGTTGGCGACTTTGGTTCGGAGGCCTTGTCGGTCCTCAACCGGTGGACTTGGCCCGGTAACGTGCGCGAACTCGAGAATGCCGTCGAGCATGCTGTGGCGGTCAGCGATGGCCGCGACGGAATCATCAAGCTGTCCGACTTCCCTGAGTCGGTCACCGGAATTGTGGCGAGTGGCCAGCGGGATATTCAGATTCCCCCCGAGGGAATCGATTTTGAAAGCCACGTTGCGCAGATCGAAAAGCAATATCTGCAAGCTGCTCTGCGAGCCTCGGGAGGCGTTCGCAGCCAAGCCTCGGAATTATTGAAAATGTCCTACCGTTCCTTCCGTCACTATGCCAAGAAGTACGGAATCTGAGCGGCAGATGCCCATCGCCGAGCTGAGGAGGAAATTTCTTTCGTGAGCGCGGTATCGGATTCGGGGCGAAACGGCTTCGAGGGCGTCATGCCGCCAGGAGGCAAGAATCTTGATGTCGCCCCCCTCAGCAACTGGGCCGAAATCATGGCGCTGGCGTGTATCCTGGCCGTGATATTTCTGACTTACTTCAATACGCTGGGGTTCCAGTTCGTCCACGATGACTGGTTTCAGATTGTTGAAAATACCTGGCTGCGGGCTTGGAAGTATCTGCCCAGATATTTTGCCGGCTCGGTTTGGGCTTTCAATCATCCGGGCTTTCGCGGCACGTACTATCGGCCGATGTTTTTGCTTTGGTTTCGCTTGCAATATCTGGCTTTTGGGACAAAGCCCTTCGGATGGCATCTGTGCACCGTCTTTTGTCACCTGGGGGTGACGCTTCTCGTATACTTTACCGCCGCGCGGCTGCTGGAGGAGCGTCTTGCCGCGCTTTTCACCGCGTTGATTTTCGGCCTTCATCCCACCCATTACGAAGCGGTGGCATGGGTCTCCGGAGTCTCTGAACCGCTGTTTGCGGTGTTTTTGTTCTCCTCCTATCTCCTCTATCTCAAGCGACGAGCCGATCCTGGTCGATCCCGCGCCTATCTGGCCGCATCGCTGGCGTTTTATGCGTTGGCCTGCCTCTCCAAAGAAACGGCTGTCATTCTGCCTGTCATCATTTTTGCTTGCGAGATCGCCTGGAGTGGTCGCCGGGATCACACCGCACGGAGCCGTGTCCGGCGTTCTCTGGACGCCCTGAAGGTCACGGCCCCGTACCTGGGGCTGTTTGCGGTATATTTGGTGGCCAGGATTATTTCGCTTCGGGAGTTGCAATTTGTTAAGGAAGAGCATTCTTATTTCAGCATGATTCTGACCTGGCCTTCGGTGCTTTGGTTTTATATCCGGCACCTCCTTTGGCCTGTACGACTCAGCCCATTCTACTCGGACGATTTTCTGACGAAGTGGGATGTTCGAACCGTCCTGCTCCCTGCCATCGCGGTCCTGATTGCGGGAGTTGGCCTTTGGCTGTGGACGAAGAGATCCCCCAAAGCGGTGGTGCCCGCCATTTGGATGGTCGTGCCGATTCTGCCCGTGCTGGATCTGCGGGCATTTATCAACGGGCAACTTGTTCATGACCGGTATCTCTATTTGCCCTCGTTCGGATTTGCCATGCTCATGGCACTGGCCCTTCGGCATTTGCGCCTCGGGCCCGCCAGGTTGCTGGGACAACCGGCGGCTCAACTTGGATTGATGGGGATCATCGTGTTGGCCATGAGCCTGCTGGTCGTGAAGGCCACCGCCTGCTATGCTGACCAGGATACATTCATCACCTACGTTAATCTCACTTCCCCCCAGGGGCGCATTGCCCATATGGATATGGCTTCGCTGCTCGGGAACCACGGTCATCTGGATGAGGCTATCAAGATTTACCAGCAGATTTTGCCCGCCCATCCCAACAGTTGGGACGTCAACTTCAACCTCGGGGTAGGATATTACTTGACCGGCAAGCTTCCCGAGGCCGACCGTTTCCTTACGCGCGCCACACAGATTGACTCCTCTCTCCCCGATGCCCTTTTCTACCTCGGCCTGACGAAATTAAAGTTGGGGGACATAAACGCGGCCGCTGCCAATGTCCAGAAAGCGATTACGATCAGGCCCGATGCGGACCATTACCATTTCGCCATGGGAATTATCCTGAAACTTCAGGGGAATCTTCCCGCTGCCCTTTCGGAATTCCGGTCGGAATTGGAAATCGATCCCGACAATAACACGGCGCGGCAGCAAATGGATGAAATCGAGGCGAGCATGGCTGAACCAGGGAAACCCACGTCAAACGGTTCAAAATCGCCCTCAGAGAGAATTCCCGCCCATTGAACTCTTTCATGCTCGGCGCCGGAGTGTCTCAATTTTCCCAGCGCCTGGCCGCCTTTCCAGCCAAAAGGTGACATTAGGGATTCGCAAGAAGCGAGGGCCCTCCAGTATAAGCGTAATGCCGGGCGAGCGCACATTACCGATTGCTAATTCTAAAGGACACATGACGCGATTTGTCGCCCGGAATCGACAAAAAAGGGCAGCCGCCATCTTCCCAAATTGCGAGTAGGACATACTGTTTCCCAGGCTTTCTCTAACTTATTGAAAACAAGGCGAAATTAGAAAAGGAATTGTCAGGATTGGCCGGCGACTTGGCGAGCAAGTTGCCTTAGTAACCGACGAGTATTACCTGGAGACATCCAAGTGGTACCTTTAGTAATTCTGAGGAGGATTGTAATGAAAAAGAGCTCAAAGGGCTTCTCGCTGATCGAGCTTTTGATCGTGGTTGCGATCATTTTGATCATCGCGGCGATTGCCATTCCCAACTTGCTTCGTTCACGAATTGCTGCAAATCAGGCCTCGGCCGTGGGTTCGCTGCGTACTCTGAACACTGCTGAGATTACCTATTCTTCGACCTACAACTCGGGGTTCACTTGCACCCTGGGCTATCTGGCTCCCGGTGCCACCGGGGCTACCAATCCCACTTCGACCGCAGCGGGCTTGATCGACAGCGTTCTGGCCTCCGGCGCGAAGAGCGGATATACCTTCACTTATACGGCCGCCGCTAGCGACACTTCGGGTCGCATCGACAACTACAGCATCAACGCGTCTCCGATCAACAGTTCGACCGGGACCAACTATTACTACACAGACCAGTCCGGCGTGATCCGGCAGAATTCGACGACGACTGCAGAGTCCACCGATTCGCCGCTCGCTGGCTGATCTGGCACGAAAATGCTGAGCTTTCCCCAAAGGGGGGTCGCATGACTCCCCTTTTTCTTTTGGGCTGCGCCCCGCTCCCGGCTCGCCGGTCTTTCCAGCTTCCTTTAGTCCATCCAGGAATGGCTCACGCTTGACGGGCTAGGGTTCGCGTGGTACTACACAGAGCGCTATAAATTGTAGCGGCGCTCTACGACCCGTCGCCAGAAGACGGCTTTGGGTCGCAGGGCGAGCGCCGATCGGCGGTCATAGACCGCCGCTACAGCCAAATACGCAAACACTTATGTCGTTCCGTATAGAAATGCGGGAAGGACTGGCAGAATGTCGCAGCGTCTTCGGCGCCGGGGAAATCGGTGAACGGCCAGATGAACAGTCCTGAAAGCTCCCTGCCCATAAGGCCGCCGGATCTCGCATCCTCGCGCCCTCACTTGAATTTTGCCGGCGCATGGCCTCTGGCGATTCTCCTGCTCATGTCCACCCTGCCTTACCTCGGCATCCTCCGCAACGACTTTGCCTACGCCTACGACGACAAAGCGCAGATCATCGACAATCCCTACGTCCACACCTTCGGCCACCTTCGGGAAATCCTCACCACCAATGTCTGGTCGCAAAGGGGCGCGCAGGGAGCCACGTACTACTACCGGCCAATGATGACCCTGGGATTTTTGCTCTGCTATCAGATCTTCGGCCCGCTGGCGTATGGATTTCATTTGGCCAGCTTGCTGCTGCACGCTGCCGTGGCTCTCTTGGTGTTCTTGTTCGCCGAGAGGCTCTTCCGTGACTGGTTCACGGCGTT
>JASHTO010000668.1 GCA_030040515.1 Terriglobia bacterium | reverse complement strand
GAAACACCTCTACAACGCCGACGTCATCTCCATGCCCGACAAATGGGAATACCCCTGGTATGCCGCATGGGACCTGGCGTTTCATTGCGTGGCCATGGCGCTGGCGGATCCGGACTATGCGAAGGAGCAGCTCATCCTGCTTCTGCGCGAATGGTATCAGCATCCCAACGGCCAGCTTCCGGCTTATGAGTGGGCGTTTGGCGATGTCAATCCTCCTGTTCACGCATGGGCGGCGTGGCGCATTTACAAGATCGAATGGCGACGATGCGGCGCCGCGGACCGCGATTTCCTTGAGAAGGTCTTTCACAAGCTGCTGCTCAATTTCACCTGGTGGGTCAACCGCAAGGATCCCGACGGCATGAACGTCTTCGAAGGCGGATTCCTGGGGCTCGATAACATCGGCGTGTTTGACCGGTCCAAGCCGCTGCCCACGGGCGGGCACATTGAGCAATCCGACGGAACGAGTTGGATGGGCATGTACTGCCTGAACATGCTCGCCATTGCTATGGAGCTGGCTCGAGACGATCCGGCGTATGAAGACGTGGCCAGCAAATTCTTCGAGCATTTTGTCTACATCACCCAGGCGATGAACAATCGCGGCGGGCACGGCTTGTCCCTGTGGGATGAGGAAGACGGATTCTATTACGACGTCCTGCACCTTCCCGACGATCGTCACCATTTCATGAAAGTGCGGTCCATGGTGGGCTTGATTCCTCTTCTCGCCGTGGAAGCGCTGGAGCCGGAAGCGATGGCGGGAGTGCCCGGGTTCAGGCGGCGCGTGAAATGGTTTCTCGAAAATGTTCCCGATGTTCCCCATCACATCGAGATGACGCAGAAATCCGAACTCGGAATCCGTCGCCTGCTCTCAATCGTCAGCCGTAGAAAACTGGGGCGGCTTTTGCGCTACCTCTTGGAAGAAGAGGAGTTCCTGGCGCCCAACGGGATTCGCAGCGTTTCGAAATTCCACGCGCGCAACCCTTATGTTCTGCGCATCGCAGGGCAAGAATACCGGGTCGCCTACGAACCCGCGGAGTCCGCGTCGGGTTTGTTCGGGGGCAATTCCAACTGGCGCGGGCCCGTGTGGTTTCCGCTCAACTTTCTGCTCATCGAGTCATTGCAGAAATTCCATTATTACTACGGCGACCAGTTGAAAGTTGAGTGCCCGACCGGTTCCGGCCGCATGCTGACTTTGTGGGAGGTCGCGGAAGATCTCTCCCGGCGGCTGACCTCGATTTTTCTGTGCGGGAAGGACGGACGACGGCCCGTGTTCGGCGGGAACGAGCTTTTCCAAACCGATCCCCACTGGCGGGATTTGATTCCCTTCTACGAATACTTTCATGGCGACAACGGCGCCGGCCTGGGCGCGAGCCATCAAACCGGCTGGACGGCGCTCGTGGCGAAGTTGTTGCAACAATCCGGCGGATGAGCACTCCGTGCTAGGAAGGAAAGCGTCAAATGGAGTTCCACCTCCACCGGATGACTGCCGGCGACATTCCCGCCGGTGCGCGCTTCGCCGAAATCGCCGCGTGGAACCAGACGCGCAACGACTGGGGGAGATTCCTGCGGGCAAGCCCGGATGGCTGCTTTGTAGCGGAGGCCGGCGGCGAGGTTGTGGGAACGGTCGCCACAATTTCGTATGAGGGTCGATTCGCGTGGATCGGCATGGTTCTGGTTCACCCCGGAATGCGCGGCAAGGGAATCGGCACGATGCTGCTGAAGACAGCGATCGATTACCTCGCAGGCTGCCATGTTCCCTGCATCAAGCTTGATGCGACTCCTCAAGGCAAGCCTCTTTACACGAAACTCGGATTTGTGAGCGAATACGAAATCGAACGCTGGCATTTGCAGCGCGCACCCGCGGACAAGCCTGCGGGCACGCCCGGGCAGATCACGGAGGAAATGCTCGAACAGGACCGCGAGGTCTTTGGAGCTGACCGAAGCGAATTGCTGCGCGCCATTGCATTGGAGCACGCGGATTTCGTGTTGCGATCGCGCAGGCAGGGGGAGTTCACCGGTTACAGCTTTGGGCGTCGCGGTGCGCTTGCAGATCATCTGGGCCCTTGGGTGGCACACGACGAATACTCGGCGGACGAATTGCTTGAGGAATTCCTCCGTCGATCTAATCGCACCAGGGTTTTTGTCGACGCACTGAAGGACAATCTTTGGGCGATAGGACTGCTACGCCGGCGCGGCTTCCGATTCTCGCGGCTTCTCACGCAAATGTATCGCGGACAAAATAAATTCCCCGGTCGCGTCGACCTGCAATGCGGCGTTTTAGGATCGGAGTTCGGTTAATCATCCCCCCTCATGAGTAAGACCACACCGACGCGAAGGTTTTATGGTGACTGGATAGTCCTGGCGGCCTTCCTGAATTTGTTCTTTGCCGTGGGATTGGTCTTTTACGGGCTGCCGGTTTTTTACACATCGCTGGTGGACTCTCTGCATTTCACGCGCAGCCAGGTGGCACAAGGGCTGTTTTGGGGATTTGTGATTGTCGCCCCGGCCTTCGGATTCCTGGGGGCGCTGATCGATCGCGTTGGCGCGCGTCAAGTGTTGCGCGCCGGCGTTCTGCTGGTTGCGCTGCCCCTTGCCCTGATGGGCGGGATGACGCACTTGTGGCAGTACTACACCCTCTGCGTCATTGAGGTTGTGGGATACGTCCTGGCCGGCCCCATCTCCAATCAGGTTTTGATTTCCAACTGGTTCCGAGCGAAACGCGGCCGGGCCATGGGATATGCGTACCTGGGATTGGGTCTTGGCGGCGTCGCGGCGCCGATTTTGTCTGCCGATCTGATTGGAGAGATCGGTTGGCGACAGGCGTTCATCGTTGTTGGTGTCATGATTGGCGTGGTGCTCCTTCCCATTGCCCAGTGGGTGACGCGTTCGGCTCCCGCTGAAATGGGGTTGGTTGCCGACGGGATCAAAACCATAGCGGCGCAGGATGCAGCGGGCGAAATCGCCTCTGTCTCTTTATCAATGGCGGTTCGAACCGTCAATTTCTGGCTCATCCTCCTGGGCAGCACCTTTACCATCGGCGCCATCGGAACGGTGATTCAACAATTCGTTCTCTTTCTTCGCGACACAGGCTACTCCACAGTCCAGGCCTCGCACGTTTCCAGCGGACTGCTTTTGGCGGGACTTGTCGGGCGCGTTGGCGTGGGCCATCTGGTGGACCGCTTCAACAAGCGCAACGTCATGGCGTTGTTCTATCTCGTACTGGCCCTGGCCATTCCTCTGCTGATCGTGGCGAATCATGCCGCCGCACTGTGGTCGTTTGCGATGATCTTTGGATTTGCCATGGGCGCGGATTATTTCCTGATCCCCTTGATCACCGCCGAGTGCTTTGGTCTGGGGGCGCTGGGGAAGCTCCTGAGCCTGATCATCATGGCGGATTCGCTCGGGCAATTCTTTGGCCCCGTGCTGGCGGGGAAAATCTTCGAAACGACCCACAGCTACAATCTCGCGTGGGGAATCATAACCACCGCAGGGGTTCTGGGCGCCGCCACAATCTATGCCGTGCGAACGCCTCGATGTGGCTGATCGGTTCGCAGAAGCCCTGCAGTGTCTCAGTTTGAATTTTGGAGCCGGCTCGTCACATCGTAACCAGCCGCCCATCGCCGTAGCGGCGCTCTATGAGCGTCGCATTGAGGGGCTTGTCCGTCATCTGACGGAGCAAGCCCCTGCGACGGTCAATCGACCGCCGCTACAGAATTTCAAACTGAGACACTACCCGTCCTGCGACCGCGTTGCGCCGGCATTGCAGTTTCACCTATAATGTCAGCGAACCTCAAAGTATCAGGACTTGCACAATGCCCTC
>JASHTO010000667.1 GCA_030040515.1 Terriglobia bacterium | reverse complement strand
TAGGGTGATTATCCTGTTTACACAGATAGAGAGTAAAACACCAAAAGCAAATTGCACATACTTGCAGTTCTGGTATTGAAGCTCCGAACTGGTCTCCAGACCATCCCCTGGTGGCGACCATCTACTATGATGAACCCGACTTCGGAGAATGCTCGTTCTATCCTCAGTAGAAGGTCTAGGTACGGTTCGGCTCTATTATGTGGGCCAGCTTCTTTTTAGACTTCGGAAGCTCGACTTTCGGAGCGGGTTTAGCGTTAATCATCATCTTTAACACGCGCTCGAAGTCCTCTCTCTTAACTCTAACGGGCTTAGACATTTAGTTGTGTACTCCCATCCCCTACACAACATCTTGTGTCAGGAAAAAACATGGCCCCAAATAGCCGTACACTGCAAAGATTGGCATTGACACGCTTTACATTTTGTCCTACATTCGGCCTTGGGGAGACAGGCTCCCGCTCGTAACGGGAGTTTGTCGTCATTGCTCTGCGGGAAGGTTAGGAAAGCGGTTGTCGTTTCTCGCGACACCACCCATCTTATTCTTCTTTCCCCTTCAAGTCAATAGGCCCTGTAAGAAAGTTTGGGGCGCAGTGTGCGACCTGCGTCCACTGGGAGGATGGGTATTTCTATGCGAAGGGCAATATGGGTCTTGGCACTTCTCCTGATCTGCCAGACTCTTTATGGAAGCAAGCCGAAAAAGTCAGCCGCTCCGTCTCTGAGCGATAGATTCTCATCCCTTTCCTGTGCAGTAGTTCACATAAGGACGGACAGCGATAACGGAACCGGCACCTTTATCAGTAAAGATGGAGATGTCCTTACGGCCTCCCACGTAGTTTTCAATAGATGGTTTACGAACGACCCGAGAACACTAGAGATCGTTACAAACATTCAAGCAATGCCGAATATCATCGTGTTGACTTCAGATTCAGAACCTCACCACGTTACCGTTGAACCAACGCCTGAAGATGCTGGAAGAGCATTTGACGACATCGCCATAATCAAGACTGGAATTCAACCGCCGTGCTACGTCAATCTAGGAGATGCGAACTCAGCAAAGATAGGGGATCACCTTATTGCGATGGGATTTCCCAGCTATGGGGATAACCTCACACTTTATGATGGTTTCTTGGATTCACGATTCCAACGTGGACAAGTGCCAATCGGACGATCTGGGAATAGCTTGGTTTATTCTCATGATGAAGTTCTGAGAATTCAGATGCCCATCAGCGCAGGAGTATCCGGTGCGGCGTTAATCGACGACGCAGACCGAGTTATTGGCGTGGTTGCTGAACTTCCGATGATTTTTCCTGATGACCTACAGGCGCTGGTCCAGAGGTGGAATTTGCGGCTGAAGCTGCAAGCGTCTTTGCCGGCTGGGATGCCGAATCCCGTCCTGAGTGATCAAGAACTCCCTGTGGCAGAGCTTGCTGGGATTTTTCGGGAGTTTGGATCACCCGGCACGGCGCTTGCTGTCCCTGTTTCGTATCTTGATAACCGAAGGGAGCCAGCTCACAAGCCTTGAAGGATATGCCACCAATCACAACCAACTCATCGGGAGAACCAAGTGTGGCTCTGCTAGAAGGAATAACGGCCGAAGCAGTACGAGCCGTATTCTCGGATTTTTCCTGGGCTGATACTAAAACGGGAACCAGAATGAAAAGCGCTAACCAGATAACTTTTTTCATGGCCTCCCCCATTCTCTTGTTGTGGCACGGAGGGCGCAACCAGTTGGGCTGGGAACCGACTTATAATCGGTCAATCGCGTGCACGCGCGATGGAGTTCGATTCTCCCGCCCTCCGCACCAAGTTGGTACTTGGCCGCTCCGCAGACACCTCTGCGGCAGCGCCGGGGAACCGTAACACAAGTTTTCTATTCTTCCCACCAATTAGGACTGCCTTCTTATAGTGGAAAGGTTGCCTCGTGTCAACAAAATTTTCCACAGCATTTATACAATTTTCAACAGCTATTGTCAAGTGAATTATTTACCCAATGATGACTAATTGTCACTAACTAGATTCTCATAGGGCATGACTGATGTACCTACCAGCCGGACCAAGGTTTGGAGAAAAATATCTGCGTCCTCGCGGCGATTGAATCGGTAGGTGAATTCGGCAAGGTAGCGATTAAGGTGCTTGAGGCTGACTTTGTGGAATGACCCCATGAGGCCGCGCTTGAACAGGCTCCAGAAATTTTCAATGGTGTTTGTGTGGACAGCGCCGCGTGCCCACTCGCGTATGTGATTGATGACTTCATGGCGGTGAGTCGCGTTTAGTCCACTATATCCACACCACTCGTCTGTTACTACTACCTCGGCATCACTGGAAACGCGGTCGCGGATTTTGCCTACGAGAACTTCCTTCCTCACGTTCGGGACTGAGTACGCTTCCACTTTGCCGCCGCGTTGCACCATGCCGAACACAGGAAACTTGTCCATGCCGCCCGTGCCGGTAATCTTCCGCTGGCGAACATCCTTGTGCATGTTGCGGGATTTCCCGCCGACGTAGGTTTCATCGGCTTCGACAACACCCGTCAGCATAGGCAGTTGACCTTCTTCCATTGCCTTGCGAATGCGATGGCAGAGATACCACGCGGTCTGATAGCCCGTCCCCAAGTCGCGCTGCATTTGCTTCGCGGAGAGTCCTTTCTTCGCATTCAGCATTAGGCCGATGGCGAGAAACCATTTTGTCAGAGGCAGATGCGAGTCCGCAAAGATCGTCCCCGTGGTGGGAGTGAACTGGTATTTGCATTCAGGATTGAGGCACTGAAAAAGGCGCGTCCGCTTGTTCTTCGTGCGGCTCTTGCGCTCGATGCGCGACAGCTTATCGCCATCGCATTTCAGGCAGCGCACGCCAGCGGGCCAGCGGAGATGTTCGAGAAACTCCAAGCACGCTTCCTCGGTGCTGAATGCCTTGGTCACGTCTATCAAGTTCATGGCGCATCCTCCGTTCGACACTCAAATCCTAGCAAAATCCCATTTCTGTGTCAAGAGGATAATCACCC
>JASHTO010000666.1 GCA_030040515.1 Terriglobia bacterium | reverse complement strand
CAAGGAGAGCTCTTTGGTCTATTGGGGCCGAACGGCGCGGGCAAGACCACGCTGATTCGGATGATGACCACGCTGACGCCACCCACCGAGGGCTCCGCCACCGTGGCGGGACACGATGTTCGCAAGGATGCGGAGGGTGTGCGGAATTCCATCGGAGTAATTCCGCAGGCAATGACCTCGGACCCCGAGCTCACGGCGGAGGAGAACCTGCTCATTCACGCCAAGCTCTACGGCGTCCCGGCCGAACGGCGCAAAGCGCTGGTGGGCGAAATGCTTGAAGCCGTGGACCTCACGCAATTCGGCAAGGCGCTGGTGGGGACCTTTTCAGGCGGCATGCGGCGGCGTCTGGAAATTGCCCGGGGCATGGTCCATTCCCCCAAGATTCTTTTTCTGGACGAGCCGACCACGGGCCTTGATCCCGTCTCGCGCACCAACGTCTGGTCCATGATCGAAAAAATTCAGCACGAATCCGGGCTGACGATCCTGCTGACCACGCACTACATGGACGAGGCGGACAAACTGTGCGAAAGGATCGCCATCGTCGACCATGGCAAACTGGTGGCGCTCGATACGCCCACGCGGCTGAAGGATTCAGTGCCCAGTAACGAAGTGGTGGAGGCGGAATTTGCCGGAGCGCCGGCCAACTGGCACGACACCCTCGCCGCAATACCCCAGGTTTCCAGCGTGACGGAGCACGATGGCGTCACGCACATTACGTCCAAGGACGGACCCCCGACGCTGCGGCAGGTGATGGATCTGGCGCGCGAGCGGGGCGTGGGCGTGCGCCACGTCACCGTGCAGAGCACCACGCTTGACGACGTGTTTCTGCACTTCACCGGCCGCCAGCTTCGCGACGAGCTCGGCAGCAAACGGCTGGACATCAGCCATCTTTACCGGTAACCCGCCAGCACCAGGAGCAGATATGAGGCTTCACCGGATCATCGCCCTGATCGAGCGCGACATGCGGAAATTCTTCCGCAATCCCGCCCTCATGATGGCTTCCATGATTTTTCCCCTGGTGCAACTCGTGGTGCTGGGTTACGCCTTTGGGGGCAAGATCACCAACGTCCTCATTGCGGTAGTGGACAAGGACACGGGGACGCAATCCCTCCAATTGCGCGCCGGCCTGAATTCCATTGTCGCCAACCCCCGCACATTTCGAATCGCGGATTACTCCGCCCTACCCGATGCCGTGAAAGGTCTGCGGGCAGGCTATCTGAAAGCGGTGATCTACATCCCACCGGATTATTCGCAGCGCGTTTTGAGGAATGAGAACCCGCGTGTGGCCTTCATCGAAGACAACACGGACACGTTTACGGCCAGCGGAATTTTCGAGCGCATCCAGCAGCTCCAATCCAGTCTGAACGGGCCCACTTTGGCGCCCATTCAAGCGGGTGAGAACCCGGTCTCGAACATGGCCAGCCTGTTCAGCCCCAATCGGCTACCCACGAGCATCGACATTCAAACCATCGAGGTTTACCCCTATATCGATTACATCAAGTACTTGCTCGCTGGCTCCATTTCACTTTCGATTTTTGTGACGGCCATGATCGGCGGGGGCATTACTTTCATCGACGACAAAGCTCGCGGGTTGCACGAAGGTTATCTCAGCACGCCCCTCACCAAGGCGGACCTGGTTCTGGGGCTGATCGGCGCCGGAACGGTGAAGGGGATCATGGCAGGGATGATTCTCACCGGGATCGGAGGACTGATTGCCGGCATTCCGCGGCTGTGGGAACCCGTGCGGCTGGTCTACCTCGTCCTGGTTCTCGCAGTGACCTCACTCACGATGATCAGCATGATGTTTTTGCTCATGGTGCGGGTGAGTGATCCGCTGGTGCCTCGCGCCATTTTCGGGGTGCTCAACACGCTGCTTTTTTTCCCCTCGGGCGCGGTTTATCCGACGGCGGGATTTCCTGTTTGGCTCCGCGCCATTTCTGTGGTGGATCCTTTTACCTACGTGGTGGACGCGCTGAAGAACCTGCTGTTAAAGGACACCGGGTTTGCCGGCATCTCCATGGATGTGGCCATTATGACGGGATTCTCCGTGCTGTTGATCACGGGATGCATTTCACTTTTCAAGCGGCAGATTTAAGAAGGCGTGGAAAAGGCTCGCACGGCTGCGGGCGGCAATTGCAATGCGGGCCTATGGGAAAGGGATGTGTGAAGGTTATGACTCGACATGGTTCGGCAAGCCGACGTGGATGGCCCGCTCTGGCGGCCCCGCTTATTCTCCTTGCATTCGCAAGCGCGGTGCAAGGCCAGGTGGGCGCTCCCCCTCCATCGCCCACGCCGGCCAACACGCTTCCACTCTCCGGACGAAGCGCGTCGGGCGGCGGAGTGGTCGCGACCGAAACGCCTGTGGCCGGCACAACCACCAGCGTGAATACGTTGAATCCAACCGTTTCCGTCCAGGGTCCCTACAGCGGAAGCACGGGAAGCACCAAGCAAATTCCGTTTTCGGGAAAGCTGTCTCTCGCCGAGGCGATCGAGCGCGCCACACACTTCAACTTGGGCGCCATCGACACGGCGCAAACGGTTTCGCAATCACTTGGCCAGGCGCGGGCGGCCCGCAGTGCGCTTCTGCCCAACCTTCGAGCGGACGTTGCCGACACGGAGGAAACGTTCAACCTGAGATCCATCGGATTCACCTTTTCCTTTCCAGGGGTCTCGATTCCCACTGTCGTTGGTCCTTTCAACGTTTTGGATGTGCGGGCGCGCGTGTCGCAAGCCGTTGCCGATTTCACGGCGCTCAATAATTACCGCTCGGCACGCGAGGTGGGGCGCGCCGGCGAACTTTCGGCCCAGGACGCACAGGAAGCGATCGTGTTGGCCGTCGCCGGTGAGTACCTCCAGGTGATCGCGGCACAAGCCCGCCTGGATTCCGCTCGCGCCCAGCTTGAAACCGCCAAGGCGCTTGACGCGCGCACGGTGAAGCAAATGCAATTCGGCAAAGCCGCACAGATTGATGTGAATCGGGCTCACGTGGAAGTGCTTCTCGATCAGCAGCGCTTGGTGACTCTCCAAAACGATTTCGCCAAGCAGAAAATCAATCTTGCGCGCATGACTGGCCTGCCCCCCAATTCCGATTATGAGCTTTCAAACAAGATTCCCTTTGCGCCCGCCCCCCCCCTGAGCGTGGACGACGCCGTCCAGCAGGCGCTTGCCACGCGCGCGGATCTTAAAGCTGCCGAGGCGCAGGTTAAAGCCGCGGAACGCGCAATGGCCGCGGCCCACGCTGAACGATATCCCTCCGCTTCGGTCAGCGCCGACTATGGTGACATTGGCACGCCCTCGGATCTGCGCCCCACTTACACGATCGCCGCCACGCTCAACATGCCCATCTGGATGGGTGGGCGCAACAAGGCGGATATTCAGCAGGCGCAGGCCGTGCTCACGCAGCGCCGTGCCGAGTTGGAGGACACGCGCAGCCAGATTGAAAGCGACGTCCGCAGCGCCTACCTGGACCTCGAAGCCGCGGCCAATCAGGTGGATGTGGCAAAGCAGAATATCGCGTTAATGGGTGAAACACTGCACCAGACCCGCGAGCGCTTTGAAGCGGGCGTCAGCGAGAATTACGATGTCATTCAATCACAGGAATCGATGACCGGCGCCGACTTCGATTACATTGACAGCGTTTTCGCCCACAACCTGGCCAAGCTGAGCCTGGCACGGGCTTTGGGAGTCGCTGCCGAAAAGCTTAGTCAATTCCTGCCTGTCCAGCCGCAACCTTGAGCCCTGCATCTGGCCTTTGCCGGTTCACGCGCTACGAGAAATATTTTCGCGTGAAATTCCTTCCATTTCCCCCCGAACGGGAGTAATTTTCTCCGCTTGCCTTTATGTTTCAGTTGGAATTCACCAACTGAAAGGAGAATTCATATGAAGCGACGGACATTCATGCAAAGTGTCGCAGCAGGCGCTGCCACGCTCATTGGCGTCAAACCTCAAATCGACCTTCAGGCGGAAACCGCGAGCGCGCTCGAATCGGCTTTTCGCCAGCCGCCCGCCGGCGCATACTGCAAAACCTGGTGGCATTGGATGAACGGCAACATCACCGCCGAGGGCATCACGCTCGACATTGAGGCGATGAAGCGTGTGGGCCTCCGCGGCTTCCAGATTTTTCAGGTGGGCACGGGAATTCCCAAGGGTCCGGTGGATTACAGCAGCGCCGAGCATACGCGCTTGCTTCAACACGCCGCGAAGGAGGCGGACCGGCTGGGCATGGAATTCGACATTATGAACTGCCCCGGATGGTCCTCCAGCGGGGGCCCGTGGATCACTCCCGAATACTCGATGAAGCAGTTCACCTGGAGCGAATCGCTGATTCCCGGCGGGCACCCGGTGGTCGCTTCACTTCCGCAACCTCTCACCAAGCTGGGATATTATCGCGATGCAATTGTGCTGGCGTTTCCGGCGCTGG
>JASHTO010000665.1 GCA_030040515.1 Terriglobia bacterium | reverse complement strand
TGGGGTTGTTGTGTCATCATCCCGGACATGTCCTCAAAATCGGTCGCCGGTTTGCGATGGCTCGGACTTGGTCAGTTGGCTCGGCGCCCCCCCGCTTGTCTTCCTGATCTATTCACCGCATGTCGGAATTTCACTCAGCGAATCGTCTTAGTCCCACCTTACTTGATCTCTGCGTCAGGGACTTTGCAAAGAGGTGTTTAGCGGGGACAGGCGACTCGGCATACGGATCGTTCCGCGCGGCATTGTAGTAGCAGCTCGATGACCAGCGTGGGTGTTCCGAACTATCTGGGTGACCCCATACCGAAAGTCGGACCTTCCTACCTTCCCCATCCGCCACGGAATGCGATTTCTCTTCCAGAGTGCGGTCTTCCCCGGCGGCGCGAGAGAACAAGTCTATCTCCTCGCGGCCCAAACAGACGTTTTGCCAATAAATATCCTTTGCGACGGTACTCGCTAACGTTCTGATCGGACAAAGCCTTTGATGCCGTCTTTGCTGAACTCCTTGTGTAAAGTTCATGAAACAGGAGGACCCGCCATGTCGGAATTGAGGTTCTATTGAATCTTCTGGGTTTTCCCTCTTAAAGGATCAAGGGTTCGGCTCGATCTTGAATACACGGAGGCCACCGCCCGGAGTTTTATCTCGCCGCACCGTGCAAGTGAAAGCTGCCAATTCCTTTTCGTGGTAAGCTTTAGTTTCTTCCCCAAGCCAAAGGTCAGTAACCCGGTAGCTGGCGTGACCTGCCAAGCCGATCTCTTGCAGGGGAATCTGCAACTGGAGATTGGCGTCATGGGCCGTATCGCGGTTCGCAGCAACCATGATCGCGCTGCGTTCATGCCAGCGAATGTAAGGCTTTGGCACCTTAATGTCTGCCTGGAAGGGCACCGCCATTAAATTTGGCATCTCCTTTTCCGGGGGCACATACAAAACCCCGGCTTCTCGCTTGCGGATGGCAATCATTTTCTTTACGTCTTCGAACATCGCGCGGTGCTCAGGCTCGTTTAGTTCATCCCAATTGAGCATGCATCCGTAAAGCCAAGTCCCCTTGCCGGGATCCTTGCCGCCATACTGATACGGGGACAGCCAAGGCAGGGGTCTGAACGTGGCGTTAAATTCCTCCCCGGAGAAAAAGATGGGAATCCCAGGTGCAAACAGGCAGGAGTAGCCGAATAGAGACCGACTGCCCTGGGCTGTGTAAGGGCTCTTGTCTAAAGGAAATCCCTCCCATCCCTGGTCGTGACAGCTCAGCGCAATCTCCGGCCAGCCATAGCCCAGCGTCGCCAGATAAAGCTCGATGGTCGGGGGTTCTCCTTCAACGGCCAACAAGGGCGATCCTTCTCCTAAGATGTGAAGTTGCCAGAGCCCGAACATGTCGTCGTGAACCAGGATGTTTTCAATGGGTTTTGAAGCCACGTTTTCGACCGTTAGCTGAACGTCGGGAATCCCATCGGGGATAGCCTGTTCGTACCAGGACCGGTCATGTCTCCTCCGGGAGGTCTTATCAGCAGTCAGGCCGTCCAGGTGTACCCGTAAGGGCCCCTGCCCGTCGGTGCTGCCCCCAACCCTGCTGCCATCGTCAGCGTACGTGATCACAACCCGATAATGCCCGACCCTGCCGAACCTTCGGTCGTAGAACCCGGGCATGTCTTGAGCCATGACTTTGTTCAGAACACCCGTGTCGTCAAGCAGATAGCTGTCCCGCTGATAGAAATCAGTAACACCCGGAATAGCTGAATTCTCTTCCTCAAAAATGATGATCGGATGACCGGCGGCGGCGTTTTGGCGAATTCTCTTCCAAAGGTCGGGGCGGAAAAGATCCACGTCCAGACGAAAGCCATCCGCGTGGTACTTTGTTACGTAATCGGTCCAGACTTTCACCCACCAGTCGTCAAGATCGGTGTGTCCACCGTACCAGTCGTAGTCTGTCATCCGCCAATGGCTGCCCCGAAACCAGTTCGGGTGCTGTTTGACCAAAGGACTGTAGCCCATCACACCATGCGTCTTGACATCCGGTAGGATCTTGATGCCGCGCCGATGGGCTTCATCAATGAGCGTCCTGTACTGTTCCTCGGTCCCTAGCGATGGATCGAATTTGTCCGGTTCAATAACCTGATATCGATCCCAACTGTTATAGAAGAAGCCATGGGAGTCCTGTAAGGAAGCTGGATCCATCCAGATGCCCGTAATGCCTAACTCCTGAAGGTAGGGCAGTTTGGCGGTCATACTTTCGAATGTGCCGCTCCCCGGACCGTTGGGTGAAGTGAATCCTTTCGTTGTCCCGCATTCATAGATGATAAGGTCTTTTGTCCATGAGGGTGATGGGGGATCACCCGTGCTGGACGTTGTTGCCTCTGGAAGTGCTCTGGGCATTGCCTCGGCCGAGGCGCTTAACGGGGTGGCCATGAGGCCCGCACACCCACTCACCGCAGTTTTGAGAAAATCTCGCCGCCCTGGGTTTGGCGACCCTGTGAAGTCGTTCGTCATCAGTATCCTCCTGATTTTTGTACCAAGCTCCTCGCGCTTTGGTCTTTCTCTTTCTCATGCCACGCGACATCGGTTTGGGAATCCGAAAACCGGCGCAGACCCGTCTGCTTGATTGCACTGTCTGGCACTTTGTGAAGCGGGGTGTAACGCGGATGGTGAGACTCCTTATACGGATCGTTCCGCGC
>JASHTO010000664.1 GCA_030040515.1 Terriglobia bacterium | reverse complement strand
CTTGCAACCTCGCACGGGGAACTGGAAACTTCGCGGGTTGATTCGGAGATGGGGTGGAGAAAGCCAGGGATTCGGCGTTCCGCAGTGTCCTCAAAAACCTGAGTCACAAGTCGCGAACGAAGAAATTCGACTTGTTGAAGAAAGAATTCCAAGCACGCCCGGAAGATCGAGTTCTTGACGTGGGCGCCAGCGGCGAGGTGTTTCTGCAATACTCGCTTGAAGACGTCTACCCGTTTCCTGAGCGGATCGTGGCGGGGGGATACGAAGCCAGTGAGATTGTGGCGGCGCGCCGGCATTACCCGCAGCCGCAGTACGTGCAGTTTGACGGCTGCGCGCTTCCCTTCCCCGACCAGAGCTTCGACCTGGTCTTCTCCAACGCCGTCATTGAGCACATTCTGGGGCCAGGCCGCCAGCAGGCATTCGCGCGGGAGATCATGCGTGTGGGCAAAAGCTGGTTCGTCACGACTCCAAATTATTGGTACCCTTTTGAAACTCATCACCACCTGCCGTTTTTCCAATTCCTGCCCCGGCCCGTCCAGATGCAATACAACCGCTGGCTGGGCACGCATATTTCCAAAGGCACTGTCCAGGAACTGGGGCTGCTTTCCGCGCGCCAATTGCGCCGGTTATTTCCCACCAGCGAGATTACAAGAGTCAGGGTCACATTCTGGCCGGAAACACTTGTGGCGTATTACCTCCATCCCGATCGCACGTGCGGCAATTCGCCCGCGGGAAAATGGAGGGAAGCGAAATTTTCAGAAATCGGGGGTTAGCGAGTTTCTTTTAGAGGCGCCCAGAAGACTTCCGTGCGCAGGGCTTCCTTGTCAAATCCGCGGCGCCGCAAAATACCCTTGCCGTTTTCAATCATTTGAGGGTGACCGCAGAGGTAAACCGTGGTGTTGTGGGGTTCGAGGCTCATCTGGTCGGTATACTTCCGCAAAACGTCCTCGATGCGCCCCACCTCCCCCCTCCATTCCGGATCTTCCCAAGGCCTGCTGATCACGGGGATGTAGCTGAACCACGCAAACTCACCGGCAAGCGCTTCCAGTTCCTCACGGTAAGCAAATTCCCAGGAGCGGCTGGCGGCTTGCAGCAGAACAACCTGGATGCCCGGACTATGCCCCTGCCTCGCCGGGCGGGCCAGCGCTCGCGCCATGCTGACGTAGGGAGCGACGCCAGTTACCGTGCAAACCAGCAGATGCTTCTTGTGGCCGCTTTTGTGCTCGAGGGTAAAGCTCCCCCCGGCTTGCCGCCTCATCAAGAGTGTGTCCCCAACTTGACGATGATAGAGTGGAGGAGTGACCCGGCCTCTCATCACCAGCTCAAACAGGAATTCCACTTCCGGTTCGTGCGGGCTCGAGCAGATGGAGTACGATCGCTCCACGACTTTGCCATCCTCCTCGATTCCCAATGTCGCGTATTGGCCCGGCTTGAAAGTGAGGGGGTGCTCGGGACGAACCCGGATGGACCACAAATCCTCGGTATGGTCCTTGCGGAAGATGATTTTGGCTTTCTGAAATCGTTCGGCCGAAACCCTCATGGGGCTTGAATTCGTTCCTTTCGAATACTCATCCATCGTGAGGAGCACTCTTCCCTAAGGCCTGAATGATCAGCCACACAGTGGCAACTCCAAGCATCCTGGATAGTGGCCCGCGCTTCCAGAATCTCAGAACTCCAGACATTGGTCAACTGGCGGGAGGAGTGAGCGAGAAGACTTGCGGCCCCGCATCCAACCCTAAAGGCCGGATGCGGAGCTGTGAAATCAATGCGCCGGTGTGCCTGCGGAAAATTGGTGAAATTGCCAGAAGAAAATCACGCCAACCCAGATCAGGCTGATCACTACGGTGAGGCCGAAGATCCTGCCGAAGAATTTGTCTGTAACTTCCTTGTTCCAGGCGCGATAAGAAACAGCGACCAGCAGTAAACTGGTGAGATATGCAAAGCCGTGCAGCGGCGTCTCCAGTGGAGCGGAGGGTTTTCCGCTGAGAAACCGGAGCATTGCCGCGAGGTCGGTGAATAACCCGCCGGTTAAAAGGCTGAAGATGATCCAGATGATGGGCGCCACCATACCCAACATATAAGGAAATTTGTCATCACCAAAGAAGACCATCACCGCGATGACCACGAAGATTGCCGCGGTTAGCAACTCGTGAATGAAAAGCTCCGGAAGGGCAAAAGCGCCCGCAACCGCCAGGACCAAAGTCAGGAAGGCAGCAAGAAACACGGCGCGGTCAGACATCGTCGCACTCCTTGGATTAGCGCCCGGGAGAAACCTTGCATCGCCCGCACGCCGGAATCTTTCTCACCTGAAAAGGATAACGAGTGCCGCCAGAGTCATGGCGGCGAAGATCTCAAAAACCCACCTCAATTCGCCGCCAGTATACCACAACGAATCAATCCCCAAGACAAAAGGGGCACCATTGACAAGGCGAAGCACTTGCCTTAAGCAACTGAACGGGCAGAAGACTTCCCACAATTGCAGAGAAACTCTCTGCAAAGACGAGTGAGGTAAATCACCTGC